>NZ_JBEOVG010000010.1:0-170901 GCF_040295345.1 Actinosynnema sp. NPDC002837 | reverse complement strand
GCGGCGCGAGTAAGGCCATTGTCCGGCGTGTCGTGCTTTCGGTGGACCTGAGCGTTCGACTTGCGCAGTCAGCCCAGGCCGGACATGCGCAGGGCGGCGTCGAGGCGGTGACCGCAGCGATCACGGGAGCGCTCCGCGCCGTGCGCCCGCGCCCGGTCCAGCTCGGCCGGGTCGTCGAGCAGCCCCTGCGTCGCCTCGCGCACGGGCCGCAGCTCCTCGACCACCGCGTCCGCCGTCGCCTCCTTCAGCTCCGAGTAGTCCTTC
Source organism: Actinosynnema sp. NPDC002837 (assembly GCF_040295345.1). Taxonomy (NCBI): domain Bacteria; kingdom Bacillati; phylum Actinomycetota; class Actinomycetes; order Pseudonocardiales; family Pseudonocardiaceae; genus Actinosynnema; species Actinosynnema sp. NPDC002837. The sequence goes on along the minus strand of NZ_JBEOVG010000010.1, from coordinate 170,637 downwards.
AGCGAACCCGCCAGCTCCTCCGGGTCCTTCCGCGTGCACGCCGCCAGGATCTCCAGCAGGTTCGCCACGCCCGGCTGCTCCTCCGGCGCGTAGCGCACCTCGCCCCGGTCGTCGGTCACCGCCCGCCGGATCTTGCGCCGCACCAGGTCAGGCGGGTCGAGCACGAAGACCGTGCCCGCCGCGTCCTTCGCCGTCTTGGCCATCTTCCGCGACGGATCGGCCAGGTCGCGGACCCGTGACGCGGTCGGCGGCACGACCGAGCGCGGCATCACGAACACCTCGCCGTACGTGCCGTTGAACCGGCGCGCCAGCACCCGCGCCAGCTCCACGTGCTGCCGCTGGTCGTCACCGACCGGCACCTCGTGCGCGCCCTGCAGCAGGATGTCGGCCGCCATCAGCACCGGGTACGTGAGCAGGCTCAACCGGACCGACGACCGGCCCGCCGACTTCTCCTTGAACTGGATCATCCGGGCCGCCTCGCCGTACGTGCAGGTGCACTCCAGCACCCACGTCAACGCGCCCAGCTCGCGGACCAGGTCGGACTGCACGGCCACCGACCGCGGATCGACGCCGGCGGCGATGAGCACCGCCAACTGCTCCCGGGTCAGCGATCGCAGTCGTGACGGGTTGTGCGACGTCGTCATCGCGTGCAGGTCGCTGATGAAGTAGACGTCCTCTTCGGTGCCCTCGGCGGCCCACCGCCTGATCGCGCCGAGGTAGTTGCCCAGCTGGACGGGACCGGACGGGGTGATCGCGGACAGCCTGATCATGGTGATCCCTTCGGGGTGTGCCCGCTCGACGTGACCCCCGAAAGCACGAAGGCCGCCCCGGCGGGCGGCCTGCGTTCGTCTGACGCGCAGTTCTCAGGGCCGCCGGAAGGCGGACCACCAGAACGGGTAAAGAGTGCGCATAGCCGCGATCCTAGCGTGTTACCCGGGTGTGTCACGGGTCTACATTTCTTCTATGTACGTCGTGCTGCTGGAGTACACCGCACCGCTGGACGAGGTCGACTACGCGCTCCCGGACCACGTGGAGTGGCTGAAGAAGCAGTACGAGGCCGGGCACTTCCTGGCCTCGGGCCGTCAGGTGCCCCGCGTGGGCGGCGTGATCATCGCGCGGCCGATGTCGCGCGGGAAGCTGGACGCGCTGCTGGCGACCGACCCGTTCGCGACCGCCAAGCTGGCGAAGTACCAGGTGGTGGAGTTCCAGGCCACCCGGACCGCGCCGGAGCTGGCCAGGATCAACGAAGCGGTGATGGGCTAGCCCGCGGGCGGCCCCGTCCCACCCGGCGTCGGCCGGGCGGTGGCCCTCACGCGGCCACCTTCTTCTTGCCGGCCTTCTTCCCCGCCTTCGCCCCATCCGCCTTGCCGGCCTTCTTGCGCTCCTTGCGCTCCTGCTTGGCGGCCTTCTTCGCGGCCTTCTCCCGCGCCTTGAGCAGCACCACGACCGGACAGCTCTTGCACCTCGGCGTCGAACGGCAGCACTTCTTCTTCACCTTGACCTTGCCCACGCGGCGTGCTCCACTCATCCGGGTGTCCTCAGAGTAGGTGAGGCTGACCTCACCTGCCGTCCGTGTGTGGTAAGGGCACTGCGCCCGGTAAGCTGTACTCAGGCTGCGCGCGATCCAACGTCCGGCGCCTGGCTTCCCTCGCACAGACAGCTCTAGGAGTTCCGCGTGCCCACGGCCACCGCGTCGATCAAGGAAACGCTGGTCCGCAACGACCTGCGCAACGTCGCGATCGTCGCGCACGTTGACCACGGCAAGACGACCCTCGTCGACGCCATGCTCCGCCAGTCCGGGGCCTTCTCCGAACGTGCCGAGCTCGTCGACCGGGTCATGGACTCCGGCGAGCTGGAGCGTGAGAAGGGCATCACGATCCTGGCCAAGAACACCGCCGTGCGCCGCCACACGCCCGACGGTCCCGTCACCATCAACGTGGTCGACACCCCGGGGCACGCCGACTTCGGCGGCGAGGTCGAGCGCGGCCTCTCCATGGTCGACGGCGTCGTGCTGCTCGTCGACGCCTCCGAAGGCCCGCTGCCGCAGACCCGGTTCGTGCTGCGCAAGACGCTGGCCGCCGGTCTTCCGGTGATCCTGGTGGTCAACAAGGTCGACCGCCCCGACGCCCGGATCTCCGAGGTCGTCGAGGAAGCCCACGACCTGCTGCTCGACCTGGCCAGCGAGGTCGGCGCCGACGACTCGGTGCTCGACCTGCCGGTCGTCTACGCCTCGGCGCGCGCCGGCCGGGCCTCGCTCAACCAGCCCGAGGACGGCGGCCTGCCCGACGAGGAGAACCTCGACGTGCTGTTCGAGGTCCTGTTCAAGCACATCCCGGCCCCGCTGGGCGACTCCGACGCGCCGCTGCGCGCGCTGGTGACGAACCTCGACGCGTCGTCGTTCCTCGGCCGCATCGCGCTGTGCCGGATCGAGGCGGGCACCATCCGCAAGGGCGAGACGGTGGCCTGGTGCCGCGAGGACGGCACGATCCAGAAGGTCCGCATCACCGAGCTGCTGATCACCGAGGCGCTCGACCGCGTGCCCGCCGAGCAGGCGCGGGCCGGTGACCTGGTCGCCATCGCCGGCATCCCGGACATCACCATCGGCGACACGCTCGCCGACGTGGACAACCCCGAGCCGCTGCCGCGCATCACGGTGGACGAGCCCGCGATCTCGATGACCATCGGCGTCAACACCTCGCCGCTGGCCGGCCGCGGCGGCGGCACCAAGCTGACCGCGCGGGTGCTCAAGGCCCGGTTGGACTCGGAGCTGGTCGGCAACGTGTCGGTGCGCGTGCTGCCCACCGAGCGCCCGGACACGTGGGAGGTGCAGGGCCGCGGTGAGCTGGCGCTGGCCATCCTCGTCGAGCAGATGAAGCGGGAAGGCTTCGAGCTGACCGTCGGCAAGCCGCAGGTGGTCACCAAGACCGTCGACGGCAAGCTGCACGAGCCGTTCGAGCGGTTGACGATCGACGCGCCGGAGGAGCACCTGGGCGCCATCACCCAGCTGCTGGCCAACCGCAAGGGCCGGATGGAGAACATGTCCGGCCACGGTTCCGGGCGGATCAAGCTGGAGTACGTCGTGCCGTCGCGCGGCTTGATCGGCTTCCGCACCGAGTTCCTCACCGAGACGCGCGGCACCGGCATCGCGAACGCGGTGTCCGAGGGCTACGCGCCGTGGGCCGGCGAGATCCGGACCAGGCACAACGGCTCGCTCGTCGCCGACCGGTCGGGCCAGATCACCGCGTACGCGATGATCCAGCTGGCGGACCGGGGCACGTTCTTCGTCGAGCCCGGCGCCGAGGCGTACGAGGGCATGGTCGTCGGCGAGAACCCGCGGGCGGAGGACTTGGACGTCAACGTCTGCCGTGAGAAGAAGCTGACGAACATGCGCACGTCGACCGCCGACGTGATGGAGACCCTGGCCCGGCCGCGGAAGCTGTCGTTGGAGGAGGCGCTCGAGTTCTGCGCCCCCGACGAGTGCGTCGAGGTCGCGCCGGAGGTCGTGCGGGTGCGCAAGGTGATCCTGGACGCGAACCAGCGGGGCCGCGAGCGCAGCCGCAACAAGTTGCGGGGCTGACCGCTACACCTTATATATAGGGTCTGCTCGACGGGCACCTCCGGCTTCGGCCAGGGGTGCCCGTCTGCATTCCCCAACGTCCACCCGTGGCCACCAAACACGATCGGGTGAACATAGGCCAGAAATGTACGGTAACACCGTTACCGCCCCTCGGTTGGAACATGAGGAAACCGACCGACCGCCCCGACCCCGACCACCCCACCCACCCCGCCTCCCAAACCCACCGGCTTCCCCCACCCCCACCTGCCACCCCCACAGCCCGCCCGCCGCCGGGCCCCACCGGCCCACCGGGCCCCGGACTTGCCGGACCGCCGGACCGCCGGACTTGCCGGACCGTCGGACCGCCGGACCTACCGGACCGTCGGACCTACCGGACCGTCGGACCTACCGGACCGTCGGACCTACCGGACCGTCGGACTTGCCGGACCGCCCGGCCCGCAGACCCGCCAGCTGCCAGATCGCCAGCCATCGGCACGCCGAGCCATCGGGGCTGCCGAGCGCGCCGGCCGGACAGCCCGCGGCTGGCCGCCCGGGCCGGCGGCGGAATGGCCCGTGACTGCCGACCCGCCTGGTTGCGGGCCTTGGCCGCCTCGCTGCCGGGGGCCGGCGCGGCGGATCTGGCTCGGGTGCGGCGGGGCGTGGCGAGTGAGCGCGGTGGAGGGGCGAGGGCTGGGAGTGGGAGTGGGGGAGATCGCGGTCGGGGAGTGGTGGGGTTGGGCGTCAACTGTCAGCGTCGTCTGGCACGCTCGTACCCATGGGGACGCGGAGGGTTCTTGCGGTTCTGGCTGCGCTCGCGCTGGTCGCGACGGGTTGCACGGCTACACCGCCGCCGCCCCTGGTGCCGTCGACGCCCGGCATGACGGTGGTCCCGAAGGAGAAGCAGAACGAGGTCGTCGTCGGCATGGACGACGTCAAGGGCGGCTACAACCCGCACACGCTGGCGGGCCAGAGCACGGTCACGACGGCGCTGGCCGCGTTGCTGCTGCCCTCGACCTTCCGAACCGACGCGGACGGCAGCCCGCGGCTCGACCTGGACCTCGTGGTGAGCGCCGAGGTGACCAGCGCGGAGCCGTACACGGTCACCTACACGTTGCGCCGTGATGCCAGCTGGTCGGACTCGGCGCCCATCGCGGCCGAGGACTTCGTGTACCTCTGGCAGCGCATGCGGGAGGAGCCCGGGGTGATCGACCCCGCCGGGTACCGGCTCATCGACGACATCGCCAGCCGTGAGGGCGGCAAGGTCGTCGAGGTCGTGTTCACCAAGCCCTACCCCGGCTGGCGCAGCCTGTTCCGCAACCTGCTGCCCGCCCACCTGCTGAAAGACGCGCCCGGCGGGTGGAGCGCGGCGCTCGCGGACAGCTTCCCGGCCACCGCGGGGCCGTTCGCGGTCCGCACGCTGGACCAGCCGCGCGGCGAGATCATCCTCGAGCGCAGCGACCGCTTCTGGGAGGCGCCGCCCGCCCTCGACCGGGTGATCCTGCGCCGCGCCACCCAGCACGACACGGTCGAGGCGTTGAACACCGGCGACGACCAGGTCGCCCTCATCCGCGCGGACGCCATCGCGGTCAAGGACATCGACGAACTGGCCAAGACCACGTCACTCGCGAGCGTCGTCGTCCCGCGCCCGGAAGTCGTCCAACTCCTCTTCCGACCCGCCTCGCCACGAATGCAGGACCTCCGCGTCCGCACCGCGGTGATGAACCTGCTCGACCGCGACGACCTGATCGCCGCCGGCACCCGCAGCGGGCCCAGCGCGAACCTCCGCACGGACGCCCAGGTGATCCCGCCGAGCAAGCCCGGCTACACCCCGACCATGCCCGCCAAGGCCGGTGACCCGGCGCTACTGCTCACCGAAGCGGGTTACACCCGACCGGAGGGTGGGCAGTGGGGGCGTGACGGCAAGCCCTTCGAGTTGACCATCGCTGCACCGGCCGGGATCGAGCCGTACGTGACCGTCGCCAACCGGGTTCAACGTCAACTGTCATTGTCCGGAATCGCCGCACGCGTCCTGACAACGCCGCCCAATCAGTTGTTCGGCCAAGATCTGTCGGATACCGCCGCTTCCAATGAGCCCGTCGACATTGCCGTCGTGCCCCAGGTCGACGCCGGCGATTCCGCGGCCGTTCTGGCATCCACATTCGGGTGCCGTCCGTCACCCGAGGACGGCGGTACACCCATTCCGGCGAATCTGTCCGGTTTCTGCGACCAGGCGGTCCAGCCGGTGATCGAACAGGCCCTCAGCGGGCAGGTGCTGCTCGCCGACGCCCTCAAGACCATCGAGCCGGTGCTCTGGCAGCAGGCGGTCTCGCTGCCGTTGTTCCAGGTAGCAGACCTGCTGGTGGTCCTGCCGGAGGCCGAAGGCGTCACCGCCGGTGCTCCGTTCGCCGGTCCGCTGAGCACCGCGCGGACCTGGCGACGGCAAGGCCGTTGACCGTTGACCCGGACGAAACACTGGCTTCAAGATGCGTTCGCGGTGCAGTATTGACAGTATTCCCGTCGTCCGGTTAACGAACGCTCCCGCCCGGTAACGACGGAGTCGCGTGCTGCGACCAACGTGTCACCCTTTGGTCACGATCGGCCGATGGGCAGTGACCGTGCCGCGCACTGGTTCTTATCGTGCTGCAACGGTGTGTCGGTTCGGGGCGCGTTTGGCACATCACGGTTATGGGTGGAAGTCGGCCCAAACGGTCGCTCCAACCCAGTGCTAGGAGGGCACGTGTCGATGAGGAGATCAAAGGCTGTCTCGGCGCTCGCGCTGCTGACCTCGGCCACGCTCGCGCTGAGCGCGTGCGGTGGCGGCGGGACGAGCGGCGATCAGGGCGGCCAGCAGAACGCCGACCCAGGCAAGATCGGCGCGCAGGACGAGGTGTTCCAGCGCCCGAAGGTTGACGACATCGGCGAGATCGCCATCGCCGTCGAAGAGGGCTTCGACGACTACCAGAACTACATCGGTGCGTCGAACAGCTTCGCCAACACGATCGCGTTGTCGAATGTGATCCCCTCGCCCTACTTCACCGACTTCGTCGACGGCAAGCTGGTCATCAAGGTCGACGGCGACCTGATGGAGTCGATCAAGGTCGTCTCGAGCGACCCGCAGGTCATCGAGTGGAAGGTGCGGAAGGAGGCGGTCTGGTCCGACGGCGAGCAGATCGACTGCGACGACTTCTACCTGAAGTGGCTGGCCGCGACGAGCAAGGCCACCATCAAGGGCGACGACGGCACCGAGGTCTCGATCTGGGACGCCACGCCGACCGGGTACGAGAACATCGAGAAGATCGAGTGCTCGGACAACGACAAGACCGTCAAGACCTCCTTCTTCAAGGACAAGCCGTACGCCGACTACCGCGGCATCTTCTCCACCCCCGGTAGCGACGGGCTCCTCCCGGCGCACGTCCTGGAGAAGCAGACCGGCATCGCCGACATCATGAAGGTCACGCCGGAGCAGAACGACGACCAGGTCAAGAAGGCGGCCGAGTTCTTCACCAAGGGCTGGCGCGGCTTTAACAAGGACCTGTCGCTGTCCGGCAGCGCCTACATGATCGAGTCGACGGACCTGAAGGACCAGACGGTCCTCGTCCGCAACCCGAAGTGGTGGGGCAACCCCGGTGGCCCGGCGCGGGTCATCCTGAAGACCAACACCGACTCGCAGTCGGCGACCCAGCAGCTGCAGAACAAGGAAGTCGCCGTGATCGCGCCGCAGGCCGACCCGGCGGTCGCCCAGCAGCTGCGCGGCGACAGCGCGTTCACCGTCTTCGCGGCCGGTGGCCAGACCTTCGAGCACGTCGACTTCAACATGTCGCTGCCCTTGTTCAAGAACAACAAGGAACTGCGGCTGGCGATCGGGCAGTGCTTCGACAACCAGGGCCTGGTCGACAAGCTGATCAAGGACGTCGACCCGAACGCCACCCCGCTGGGCAGCCTCGTGATGATGCCCAACGAGGTCGGCTACGAGGACCACTACAGCGACCTCGGCAAGGGTGACGTGGCCGCGGCCAAGAAGACCCTCGAGGACGCCGGCTGGAAGCAGGGCGCCGACGGCATCTACGCCAAGGGCGAGTTCCGCGCGTCGTTCAAGCTGGGCCACAAGATCGTCCAGCGTCGTGCCGACACGGTCCGCATCCTGCAGGACAAGTGCAAGCAGGCCGGTATCGAGATCATCCAGGACCAGGCTGACGACTTCAACTCCAAGCGGCTCACCGCGAGCGAGTTCGACGCGGCGCTGTTCGCGTGGGTCGGCCAGCCCTTGAAGGCCGGCGCCTACGGCAACTACGCGTCGAAGGACGCGGGCGGCTCGGGCAACTACAACCTCTACTCGAACAAGCAGGTCGACGAGAAGTGGAAGGCCGCCAACGGCGAGCTCGACTACGCCAAGCGCCTCACCATGATGAACGAGGTCGACAAGCTGATGCGGGACGACCTGCACAGCATCCCGCTGTTCCAGCTGCCGGACTTCGCGGCGAGTGACGCGAACATCGGCCCGATCGCCTACGTCGGCGTCGGCGGCGGTGTCACGTGGAACCTGTTCGCGTGGCAGAAGAAGTAGGTTCGGCGCGGTTCGCTTGAGTTGTAGAAGATGAGTCCGGCCCGGGGGGTCGGTGCAGACCGCACCGACCCCCCGGACGGTGTCCGCGTTCCGGTGGGTGGGATCGCCGGCTGTCGCAGGCGGCTGGCCTGCCTGGGAAGACAAGAGACTTGTCATGTTCCGTTACATAATCCGGCGGTTGTTGATCGCGATTCCGCTGCTGATCGCCGCCTCGTTCCTCTGCTTCGGACTCACCGCCGCGATGGGCGATCCCCTGGACGAGTGGAAGCTCCAGAAGCCGCGGACCCCGGCTGAAATCGCCCTCGCCTACGAGCGCACGGGCTACAACAAGCCGTTCGTCGAGCGCTACGTCGACTGGGCCGGCAAGTTCGTCACCGGCGACTGGGGCGAGTCCGTCGTCCCCGGCAACGCCGGCAAGCCGGTCAAGGACGACCTGTTCAAGGCCTTCACCGTCACCCTGCGCCTGATCGTCGCGGCCGAGTTGATCGCGTTGATCCTCGGCATGGCGATCGGCGTGATCGGCGCGGTCAGACAGTACTCGATATTCGACTACACGGCGACCGGAATAGCGTTCGCGATGTTCTCGATGCCGCTCTTCTGCGTCGCCCTCATCCTGAAGGCGGGCGGCATCCAGCTCAACAACTGGCTGGAGTCGATCGGCGGGGACCGGTGGATCATCACCGCGGGACCGCCGGGTGACGGCTTCAAGGGCAGCTTCGGCGAGCAGGTGTTCCAGTACAGCGGCGCCTACATCCTGCCGACGATCTGCCTCGTGGTGATCCAGTTCGCGCTGTACAGCCGGTTCCAGCGCGCGTCCATGCTGGAGACGCTGAACGCCGACTACGTGCGCACCGCGCAGGCGAAGGGCATCTCGCAGGGGCGGTCGATCTTCCGGCACGCGTTCCGCAACGCCCTGATCCCGATCATCACCGTCTCGTCGCTGAACATCGGCGCCGGCTTCGGCGGCGCGGTGATCACCGAGACCGTGTTCGGCTGGTCCGGCATGGGCAAGTTCCTGATCGACGCGATCACGAAGAAAGAGCCATACCAGGTGCTCGGCTTCATGATGGTGACCGCGGTGTTCATCATCGTGTTCAACCTGATCGCGGATGTCCTTTACGCCTACCTGGACCCGAGGATTCGCCTTGACTGAGATCGGTTCGCCTGTGGCGCAGGCTCCAACGCCCACCTCGGCCGAGGCAAGTCAGTTCGACACCACCTCGGCCCGCAAGCAGTGGCAGGTCATCCTGCGCCGCTTCCTGCGACACCGCGCCGCCGTCGTCGGCCTCGCGTTGTTCGTCGTGCTCGTGCTGTTCGCCTTCCTGGGCGGGCTGATCTGGAAGTACTCCTACACCGACCTGGGCTTCCAGCGGTACCTGCCGCCCAGCGGCGACCACCCGTTCGGCACCGACCGGCTTGGCGGCGACATGGTCGCGCTGATCATCCGCGGCTCGCAGTTCTCGTTGCAGATCGCGATCGTCGTCGCCCTGGTGTCCACGGTGATCGGCGTCGTGCTCGGCGCGCTCGCCGGGTACATGCGCGGCTGGGTCGACAGCCTGATCAGCCGGTTCATCGACCTGCTGCTGGTCATCCCCGCGTTCGTGATCGCGGCCGTGCTGGTGCGCAACAGCTTCGTGCTCTCCGTCGCGGGCGGCAGCGGCAGCAACTGGCTCATCGTGGCGCTGTACCTCGGCCTGATCGGCTGGCTGTCGATCGCCCGGGTGATCCGCGGCATGGTGCTGTCGTTGCGGGAGAAGGAGTTCGTCGAGGCGGCCCGCGCGCTGGGCGCGTCCACCTCGCGGATCGTCTTCCGGCACATCCTGCCCAACACCGTCGACGTGATCATCGTGAACGCCACGCTGGCGGTGGCCCAGGCGGTGCTGCTGGAGGCCGCGCTGTCGTTCATCGGCCTCGGCGTGCAGCCGCCGGACACCTCGCTCGGGCTGATGATCAGCCTGAACAAGAACGAGCTGACGCTGCACCCGTGGTTGTTCTTCATCCCGTTCGCCTTCATCGTGCTCATCTCGCTGTCGGTGAACTTCATCGGCGACGGGCTCCGGGACGCCTTCGACCCGAGGCAGAAGAGGGTGAAGGCATGAGTGAGGTGGACGTGATGGGCGCACCGGAGTCCTCGGCGTGGCAAAGCACCGCCGGGAGCGGTGAGAAGCTGCTGCGAGTCGAGAACCTGTCGGTGGACTTCCCGACCGACGACGGCACCGTGCACGCCGTGCGCGACGTGTCGTTCACCCTCGGCCCCGGCGAGGTGCTGGGCATCGTGGGCGAGTCGGGTTCCGGCAAGTCGGTGTCGTCGATGGCGATCATGGGCCTGCTGCCCAAGACCGCGAAGATCGGCGGGTCGATCAAGTTCAAGGACCGCGAGCTCGTCGGCCTGAACTACAAGGAGATGCAGCCGGTACGCGGCAACGGCGTCTCGATGATCTTCCAGGACCCGATGACCTCGATGAACCCGGTCTACACGGTGGGCTGGCAGCTCGCCGAGGCGCACCGGGCGCACCACGACGTGTCGAAGAAGGCCGCCTGGGCCAAGGCCGTCGAGGCGCTGGAGCTCGTGGGCATCCCGCAGCCGGACCGCCGCGCCGCGCAGTACCCGCACGAGTTCTCCGGCGGCATGCGGCAGCGCGCGATGATCGCGATGGCGATCATCAACGACCCGGACGTGATCATCGCGGACGAGCCGACCACGGCGCTGGACGTGACCGTGCAGGCGCAGATCCTGGACACGCTGCTGCGCATCCGGGACGAGACGAGCGCGGGCATCATGGTCATCACGCACGACCTGGGCGTGGTGGCGGGCATGGTGGACCGCGTGCAGGTCATGTACGGCGGCACGGTCGTCGAGCAGGGCGCCGTGGACGAGGTCTTCGAGGCCCAGCGGATGCCGTACACCGTCGGCCTGCTCGGCTCGATCCCGAACCCGAACATGCTGGGCAAGCGGCTCACGCCGATCAAGGGCGCCCCGCCGTCGCTGATGAACCTGCCGCGCGGCTGCTCGTTCTCGCCGCGCTGCCCGTTGGCGATCGACGAGTGCCGCGAGACCGAGCCGCTGCTGCTGGAGACCGACCGGGCCGGCCACTTCGCGCGGTGCCACCGCTCCGCGCACCTGGCGACCATCGAGAACCCGCAGCGGCTGTTCGCCCACGACGAGATCGGCGTGGTCGAGAACCCCGCGTCGCTGACCATGGCGAACCCGGACATCCCGGTGAGCGAGGACGTCGACGTGGTCGAAGCTCGGTTGCACGAAGAGGAGAAGCCGACCTCATGACCTCGACAGAGATCAACGCCCAGGCCGGTGGCCTCGAGTCCGGCGCACGTCCGGGCGAGTCACCGCTGCTGGAGGTCAAGGACCTGGTCAAGTCGTTCCCGGTGCGCGGCGGCGGCATCATCCCGCGCACGGTGGGGCAGGTCCAGGCGGTGTCCGGCGTCAGCTTCGCGCTGCACCAGGGCGAGACGCTCGGCCTGGTCGGCGAGTCCGGCTGCGGCAAGTCCACCACCGGTCGGGCGATCCTGCAGCTGCACAAGCCGACGTCGGGCTCGGTGAAGTTCGAGGGCCGCGAGCTGACCACGTTGCGGGGCAAGGGCCTGCGGTCCGTGCGCCGGGACATGCAGATCGTGTTCCAGGACCCGTACGCGTCGCTGAACCCGCGCTGGCAGATCAACGAGCTGATCTCCGAGCCGTTCAAGATCCACGGCATGCCCGAGGGCAGCGGCACGGACGTGCAGGGCCGGGTCAACGAGCTCATGGAGCTGGTGGGCCTGAACCCGGAGCACCGCAACCGGTACGCGCACGAGTTCTCCGGCGGCCAGCGCCAGCGCATCGGCATCGCCCGGGCGCTCGCGCTCAACCCGAAGCTCGTGGTGCTGGACGAGCCGGTGTCCGCGCTGGACGTGTCGGTGCAGGCGGGCGTGGTGAACCTGCTGGAGGAGCTGCAGGAGCGCCTGGGCCTGGCGTACCTGTTCGTGGCGCACGACCTGTCGGTCGTGCGGCACATCTCCGACCGGGTCGCCGTGATGTACCTCGGCAAGATCATCGAGATCGGCGACCGGGAGGACATCTACGCCCGGCCGATGCACCCGTACACGCAGGCGCTGCTGTCCGCGGTGCCGGTGCCGAACCCGAAGCTGGAACGCGGGCGTCAGCGGATCGTGCTCACCGGTGACGTGCCGTCGCCGGTGAACCCGCCGTCGGGCTGCCGCTTCCGCACCCGGTGCTGGAAGGCGCAGGACATCTGCGCCGTCGAGGAGCCCAAGCTGGAACGGCGCGGCGACGCCGAGGGCACGCTCTCGGCGTGCCACTTCGCCGAGGTGGCGCCCGCCTTCGGCGGCTGAGCCAGAGGTCCCCGCCGCTGCTCCGCCGCCTGCGGAGCAGCGGCGGTTCCCCACCGATTACTCTCTTCCGGTGACGCTCACCGCTCCACCACGGTTGCTGCTGGTACACGCACACCCCGACGACGAGAGCCTGTGGACGGGGGGCACCATCGCCCGCTACTCGGCGATGGGCGTGCACGTCACCGTGGTCACCTGCACCCTCGGCGAGGAGGGCGAGATCATCCCGCCGGCGCTCCAGGAGCTGACCGCGGACGCCGCCGATCAGCTCGGCGGGTACCGGGTCGCGGAACTGAGATCCGCCTGCGCGGCGCTCGGCGTGACCGACCACCGGTTCCTCGGCGGCATCGGCCGCTGGCGGGACTCCGGGATGGCGGGCGTCGAGGCGAACGGGCACCCGCGCGCGTTCGTCAACGGCTCCCCCGACGAGCAGGCCGCCGCCCTGGCGGAGATCATCGCGTCGGTGAAGCCGCAGGTCGTCGTCACCTACGACGCCTTCGGCGGCTACGGGCACCCCGACCACATCCGGGCGCACGAGATCACCATGGCGGCGGCGACGGACGTCGACCGGGTCTTCCACGCGGTGACCTCCCGGGCGGCGACCGAGGCGGGCGCGGCGGCGCTGGCGGAGATCCCCGACCTGCCGTGGCGGCTGCCCGCCGAGGGCGAGCTGGCGGTCACCGACGACGCCGCGATCACCACCACGATCGACATCTCCGAGCACCTGGTCGCGAAGCTCAGGGCGTTGCGCGCGCACTCCACGCAGATCAGCGTGTGGCAGGACGGCTCGGGCCGGGCCGCCTACGCGCTGTCCAACGGCATCGCGCAGCCCGTAGTGCAGGCCGAGCACTACGTGCTGGCCAAGGGGCCCGCGGAGGGCGCGGAGGCCGACCTGTTCGGAGGGCTCGATTGACCGATCGCCTGGCTCTCGTCGGGATCGCGCTCGCGGCGTTCGCGCTCGCGGTGCTCGAGCTGTTCTTCCTGCCGATGCGGTTGGACGGCACGCTGCTGCCGCGGGTGGACGACCTGCCGTTCCCGATCACGGTGGTGCTCGCGATCGTGACCACGCCGATGCTGGTCGTCGCCGCCTCGCGGCACGCGCACCGCACGTTGGCCGCCGTGTCGCCGCTGCTGGTGTGGATCGGCACGTTGCTGCTGTTCGGCCTGTTCGGCCCGGGCGGCGACGTGGTACTCCTCGACGACTGGCGCACCCTGGTGCTGTTCGCCGGGGGCGCGCTGCCGGGCGCCATCGCGGTGGGCGCGCACATGGGGAGGACGGCCGGTGCCGGAGACGATCACTGACCGGGACGTGGTGCGGGCCCTGCGCCCGTTCGTGCGGGCCACCGGTCCGCTGCTGGACACCCTGCGCGACGCGAACCTGCTCGGCCTGCGCGACCGCGAGGCGGAGCGCGACGCCGACCGCAAGCTCGTCGACAAGCTCTGGGACCAGCTGGCCGCGGTGAAGGTGCCGGGCACGGCCGCGTGGACGCGCATGGACGTGCTCCAGCGCGACGAGTTCTGGCTCAACCGGGTCGGCCGGGTGGTGTCGCTGGTGGCCGCGCTGCCCGGCATCGGCGGCGTGCTGGCCGACCGGCTGCCGATCCAGTCGGCGCTGGGCGCGGCGGGGCAGGGGCTGCTGCTGTCGGCGATCGCGGGCGAGCACGGGTTCACCTCGACCGAGGACCGCGTGCGGCTGCTCGCGCACGTGCTGTTCCAGCGGGAGGTCGACGGGCTGCCGGTCGACTCGGCCAAGGAGGACGAGCAGACCGCCGTGCTGACCGAGGAGCTGCGGGAGCGGTCCACGTTCCGGGCGATCGGCGCGACGATCTGGAAGCTCGCCAAGGTCCTCTGGAAGCTGGAGGACGAGCTGGACAAGCGCCCGCAGGGCCGGCTGTACCACCAGGCGCTGGGCATGCTGCCGGTCGTCGGCGTGGTGGGCGACTACTTCGGCGAGCGCTCGGCGTTGAAACGGGTCCGCAAGGCCGCCTACGCGTGGTTCGACACCCAGTAGCGGTAGCGGTGGTGCTCGACGCAGCCCAGCGACTCGTAGAGCGTGATCGCGGGCTTGTTGTGCTCGGCCACCTGGAGCGCGCACGTCGTCGCGCCGCGGTCGACGCCCCACGCCGCCAGGCCGCCCATCAGCCGCCGTGCCAGGCCGAGCCGGCGCGCCTCGGGGCGGACGGCGAGCCGCGCCACGTGGAGCAGGTCGCCGACGACGGCGCCGCGCACGGCGGCGAGCACCCGACCGTCCCCGACGACCGCGCCGAAACCGACCTGCCCGCCGGACGCGAGCACGTGCCGTTGCGCGGGGGTCGGGTCGGGTTGCGCGGCCAGCTCCCACCATCCGGGAGACGGGAAGTCCGAAATGACCACGTCGGCTTCCTTCGGGGTGGCGAACCCAGCCGTCGAGCCGGTCATCACCAGCGATTCCGCGCCGCCCGGGTGATCGACGTCGATCCGCCATCCGGCCGCTTCGACGCCCGCCTCGGCGGGTGCGCCGATCACCACGTGGGCGGCCGGCTTGATGCCGTTGGCGGTCGCGAAGTCGATCACCTCGGCGAGCGCGTCGGCGACCGGGATCCCCGGATCACCCGTGGTCAGGGCGCTGTTGGCACGTCCGGTGAAGCCGCCCGCGGCCCTGAGCCGCCACTGCCCGAGCGGCCGGTCGACCAGCGCCGGCCACGCGTCGGCACACCGTTGCTCCAACTCGGTGACGTGCTGCACCCCCGCATCGTGCACCGCGCAGGTGAGCGGCGGTCTGTGAGGTGGAGCACGGTGCTGATAAGGCAAGCCTGCGCGTTGGACAATCGACTCCGCCGCGTACTCTCCGGCTTGCGCGGTGTGGACCAGAACAAGAGCAGGAGAGCGCAGTGACCTATGTGATCGCCCAGCCGTGCGTGGACGTGCTCGACAAGGCGTGCATCGAAGAGTGCCCCGTCGACTGCATCTACGAAGGCGACCGGATGCTCTACATCCACCCGGATGAGTGCGTCGACTGTGGTGCTTGCGAGCCGGTGTGCCCCGTCGAGGCCATCTACTACGAGGACGACGTGCCGGACGAGTGGAAGGAGTACACGAAGGCGAACGTGGACTTCTTCGACGAGCTGGGCTCACCCGGCGGCGCCTCCAAGGTCGGCAAGGTCAGCGCCGACCCCGCGTTCATCAAGGCTCTCCCCCCGCAGGCGTCGCACGAGTGACGTCCAGCAGGAGGCTCCCGGACTTCCCCTGGGACTCGCTGGCCGACCACGCCGCCAAGGCGCGCACGCACCCCGGCGGCGTGGTCGACCTGTCCATCGGCACCCCGGTGGACCCGGTCCCGGAGCTGATCCGGCACGCCCTCGGCACGGTGGCCGACGAGCCGGGCTACCCGACCACGCACGGCACGCCCGCGTTGCGCGAGGCGGTCGTCGGCGCGCTGGCGCGGCGGCACGGCGTCGTCGGGCTCGACCCGGCGGCGGTGCTGCCGACCATCGGGTCGAAGGAGCTGGTGGCGTGGCTGCCGACGTTGCTGGGCCTGGGGCCGGGCGACGTGGTGGCCATCCCGGCGTTGGCGTACCCGACCTACGAGGTGGGCGCGCGGCTGGCGGGCGCCACCCCCGTGCGGCTGGCCGACGGCGAGCCGCCGCCGCCCGGGACGTCGCTGGTGTGGCTGAACTCGCCGTCCAACCCGACCGGTCGGGTGCTGTCGGAGGCCCAGTTGGCGCAGGCCGTGGCCGACGC
This sequence comes from Actinosynnema sp. NPDC002837, assembly GCF_040295345.1. NCBI lineage: Bacteria > Bacillati > Actinomycetota > Actinomycetes > Pseudonocardiales > Pseudonocardiaceae > Actinosynnema > Actinosynnema sp. NPDC002837. The sequence continues at coordinate 154,453 of NZ_JBEOVG010000010.1, read as the reverse complement.
GCGGGCGGTCGGGGCCCTCGTCGCGTCCGACGAGTGCTACTTGGCGCTCGCGTGGGACGCGCAGCCGGTGTCCGTGCTGCTGCCGTCGGTCAACGGCGGATCGTTGGACGGCGTGCTGGCCGTGCACTCGTTGTCGAAGTCGTCCAGCCTGGCCGGGTACCGGGCGGGGTTCGTGACGGGCGACCCGGCCCTGGTGGCGTCGTTGCTCGAGGTGCGCAAGCACGCGGGGATGATCGTGCCGCGGCCCGTGCAGGCGGCGATCACGGCGGCGATGAACGATGACGCGCACGTGGCCGAGCAGCGCGAGCGGTACCGGGCGCGGCGTGCCGTGCTGCTGCCCGCGCTGACCGCGGCCGGCTTCACCGTCGACCACTCGGAGGCCGGCCTCTACCTGTGGTCAACCCGTGACGGCGAGAACGCCTGGGACACCATCGGCTGGCTCGCGGACCGCGGCGTCCTGGCCGCCCCGGGCACGTTCTACGGCCCGACGGGCGACCGGCACGTCCGCATCGCGCTGACCGCCACCGACTCCGCCATCACCACGGCCATCGCCCGCCTGAGCGACTGACCGCCTCCTCCGCCCGGCCGTAACGTCCCGCCGCCTCACCCGATGGTGAGGTCGATGGCGCTCGGCACAACGGTGCCGCGGGTCACCGGAACGGCGGGACGGGCGTGGCACGCAGAACGACGGAGCAGGGCCTCCGATTACGCCGTGACGAGCGGTCGGGCAAGCACGTCTGGCGCTGGTCCGCCGCCGCGGTGTTCGTGGCGGGCGCCGCCGTCGTGCTCACGCAGGCGCCGCCGGCCGACCTCGGCAACGGGTGGACGGGGTCGGCTCCCCAGGTCAGCGCCGCCGCGGCCACGTGCGCCATGGTCGTCGCGCTGCTCACGTTCGTCTGCGTGCAGGTGCGGGAGACCCGCAAAGAGCGGCGCGAGCGGCGGGCGCGGGAGAGCGCCGAGTGGACGAGCTTGCGCGAGCACATCCACCTGTTCGTGGACGGCCGCTGCCCGACGGTGCGCGAGGTGACCGACCACGCCGCGGTGGGCGTGACCAGGTCGCTCGACCTGCCCGGTGCCGGTGGCGCGGCCGCTTACGTGCCGCGTGACCTGGATGAGAAGCTGGTCGCGCTGCTGAAGGAGTCCGCTTTCACGCTGCTGCTCGGGGAGTCGAAGGCGGGCAAGACGCGGACGGCGTTCGAGGCGGTCCGGGCCGCGCACCCCGATCGGGCGCTGGTCGTGCCGCGCACCCCGGGCTCGCTGGACGAGCTGATCTCCTTGGGGGTCGACTTCGGCGACTGCGTGGTGTGGCTGGACGACCTGGACCGCTACCTGGGCGCCGGTGGCGTCTCGTTGCAGACCATCACCGCCCTGACCGCCGGCACCTGCCGCGTCGTGGCCACCATGCGCAACAACGCCAAGAGGGTCTACGCGCCGGTCAACGGGCAGGACGGCCCGGAGTGGCGGGTCATCCGGCAGGCCGAGTCCCGGTCGCTGGAGCGGGTGCTCACCGAGGGCGAACTCGACCGGATGGCCGCGGTGCTGCCCCACGTCCCACCGTCCGCGCTGGCGGACCGGGGACTGGCGGAGTACCTGTCCGCGGCGCGTGACTTGGTCGACCGCTTCGACGACGCTGCCTCCGCCAACCCTTGCGGGCACCACCTGGTGCTGGCTGCGGTCGACCTGATGCGCTGCGGGCTCCGCGTCCCCACGACCGCCGACGTGTTCGCGGTGGCCCGGGCGATCCGGCCCGCCACCGAGCCCGAGTGGTCCGACGACGACCTGCACGAGGCGCTGCGCTGGGCGTGCGAGGCGGTCTACGGCACCAGCGCGCTGGTGCGGTCGGCGGACACGGGTCTGCGGGTCTTCGACTACCTGGTCGACGAGGTGGACGCCCGCCGCCAGGACGTCCGCGACGAGGCGTGGGAGTTCGCGGGGGCTGTGACCGGGGAAGCCGAGCGGGTCGACGTCCTGCGGGCCGCCATCGCCTACGAGCGGGTGGACGTCCTCGTGCCGCTGTGCCGCCGGCTGGCGACCAGCCCCGACCCGACGCTCGCCGGCAACGCCCTGTACAACCTGGCGATCCACGAGCGCCGCGGCGGTGACCGGGCGGAGGCCCTGCGGCTGCTGCGCGAGAGCCAGGCGCTCGACTTCCCGTTCGCCTACCACCGGGAGGCCGTGTGGGAGCTGCGGGCGAAGCACTGGCGGAAGGCCGACCGGCTCGCGGAGAAGGCCTTCAAGCTCGGCGACCGGGACGTCGCGTCCATGATGGGGCACCACGCGATGCGCCGGAACGACATGCCCCGGGCCCGGCTTTGGTTGGCGCGCGCGGCCGACCAGGGCAACCGCGACTGCCTGCGGCACCTGGTGGACATCGAAGCCGAGCTGGGCGCGTCGCCGACCGCCCGGACCCGGATCGAGGAAGCGGCGCGTGACGGCGACCCGTTCAGCAGGTTGGCGTTCGCCGAGATCCTGATGCACGAGGGACGCCGGCGCGCGTCCCGCGCCCTGCTGCGCGACCTGCCGTCGGACGACGAGGCCTACCAGCGGCACGCGATGTTCATCGGGCGGATCCACGCCGGCACGGGCAGCACTGCGAAGGCGCTGGAGTGGTACCGGCTGGCCGTCGCGCGGGGCGTCGAAGCCGCCCGGGTGGACCTGGCGATGCTCCTGCTCAAGCGGCCGGGCGAGGCGGGGGAGGCCTGGGACATCCTCCAGGGCGAGGCGGCGGCCGGGTCGCGCAAGGCCAAGCGGGTGCTCGCGCGCGAAGCGGTGCGCCGCCGTGACTGGGCCGAGGCGGAGCGGTGGCTGGTCGAGCTGGCGGGGGGCGACGACCTGCGGTCGACGCACGACCTCGCCCGCCTCTACGAGGTCACCGGCCGCTTGGATGAGGCCGAGAAGCACTTCAGGCGCGCGTTCAAGCAGGGGCACCACCACTGCGCCGACCACGTGGCCGTGCTGGTCCTGGCCCGCCGCGGCTACGAGGAGGCCCGCACGTGGTTGGAGCGGGTGGCGCGCGGGTCGACGTCGATCGCGCGGGTCGTTCCCCTGATCGACGAGCAGTCGGCGCCGTTGATCGCCAGGATTGTCGGCTGGCAGTTCACGCCTCTCGGCCTGCGGGTCCAACGGCTGCTGTGGTCGTCACCGCTGCTGGGCCGCGTGCTGCGGAAGGTGACCGAGACCATGGACGTCCGCCTCTCGGACGTCAAACTCGTCGCCTTCCACACCGACGACTGACCGCGTGTCGAACGCTCAGGACCCCCGAGTTCGACGCTCAGGTCGCCTGAACGCGAACTCGGGGGTTCGGCGCGCGGGGTCAGTCGTTGGCGTGCAGGGCGGCGTTCAGCTCGATGCCCGTGCCCTTGCGGGGCAGGACCTTGACGACGCCGGTGGTCGAGTCGCGGAGGAACAGCAGGTTCGACATGCCCGACAGCTCACCGGCCTTGACGACCGCGCCGTCCGCGCCGGTGACCTTCGTGCCCGCCGTGATGTAGAGGCCGGCCTCCACCACGCAGTCGTCGCCCAACGAGATGCCCACGCCGCCGTTCGCGCCGATCAGGCACCGTTCCCCGACCGAGATGACCTGCTTGCCGCCACCGGACAACGTGCCCATGATCGACGCGCCGCCGCCCACGTCCGAGCCGTCACCGACGACCACACCGGCCGAGATGCGGCCCTCCACCATGGACGTGCCGAGCGTGCCGGCGTTGAAGTTCACGAAGCCCTCGTGCATCACGGTCGTGCCCGACGCCAGGTGCGCGCCCATGCGCACGCGGTCCGCGTCCGCGATCCGCACCCCGGACGGCACGACGTAGTCCACCATCCGGGGGAACTTGTCGACCCCGTACACGGTCACCGGACCACGCGCCCGCAGCCGCAGCCGGGTCTGCTCGAACCCCTCCACCGCGCACGGGCCGAAGTTCGTCCACACCACGTTGTTGAGCAGCCCGAACAGCCCGTCCAGGTTCGCGCCGTGCGGCCGCACGAGCCGCGACGACAGCAGGTGCAGCCGGAGCCACACGTCGTAGGTCGAGGTGGGCGCGTCGGCCAGCGAGCCGATGCCGACCCGGACGCCGACGACCTCGACGTCGCGCTCGGCGTCCGCGCCGAGCTGCTTGGCGGCGGCCTCACCGAGCGCGGCCGAGACCTCCGCGGACGACAGCAGCGCCACACCGGGCTCCGCGTCCCCGAGGGACGGCGACGGGAACCACGTGTCCAGCACAGCGCCGGTAGGGGTGACGGTGGCGAGTCCGACGCCGTACGCGCCGGTGGGGTTTGCGGTGCTCACGGGTGTCAACGGTAACGTGCGCCGCGTGGCCGACACCTTGCACCTCGCCGCCGATCCCGTCGAGCTGACCGCCGCGCTGGTCGACACGCCCAGCGTCTCCGAGGACGAAGCGCGGATCGCCGACCTCGTCGAACGGTCCCTCAAGGACCAGACCGCCCTCGAAGTCACCAGGTCCGGCAACGCCGTGCTGGCCCGCACGAACCTCGGCCGCCCGTCCCGCGTCGTGCTCGCCGGCCACCTCGACACCGTGCCGATCAACGACAACCTGCCGTCCCGCCTGGAGAACGGCATCCTGCACGGCTGCGGCACCGTCGACATGAAGGGCGGCGACGCGGTCATGCTGCACCTCGCCGCCACGGTCGCCGACCCCCGCCACGACCTCACCTTCATCTTCTACGACTGCGAGGAGATCGAGGCCGTCCGCAACGGCCTCGGCCGCATCGAGCGCGAGCTGCCCGAGTGGCTGCACGGCGACCTCGCGATCGTGTGCGAGCCGTCCAACGGCGTGATCGAGGCCGGCTGCCAGGGCACGATCCGCGTCGAGCTCCGCACGAAGGGCGTCCGCGCCCACACCGCGCGCGGCTGGATGGGCGTGAACGCCATCCACGCCATCGGCGACGCCCTGAACCGCCTGGCCGCGTACGAGCCGCGCCAGGTCGAGATCGACGGCTGCCTGTACCGCGAGGGCCTGCAGGCCGTGAAGATCAGCGGCGGCGTCGCGGGCAACGTCGTGCCGGACGAGGCCGTGCTCACGGTCAACCACCGCTTCGCCCCCGACCGCACCCCCGAGCAGGCCGAACAGCACCTGCGCGAGGTGTTCGAGGGCTACGACCTCACGGTCACCGACAGCTCGCCGGGCGCGCTGCCCGGCCTGAACGCGCCGACCACGAAGGAGCTGGTCGACGCCGCCGGCGGCACCCCCGTCGCCAAGCTCGGCTGGACCGACGTGGCCCGCTTCGCCGCCCTCGGCATGCCGGCGGTGAACTTCGGGCCGGGCGACCCGACGCTCGCGCACACGCAGCAGGAGAACGTCCCGGTGCACCAGATCCGGCAGTGCGCCGACGTGCTGCGCCGCTTCCTCGGCCCGGCGCGCGGCTAGACTCCGGCCAATGACGGACAGCGTGGACGAGCACCCCAAGGAGAAGCAGCGCGGACCGGTCGTCCTGCGGCGCGAACGCCGCGACGAGCTGACCACCACGGACCAACGGCTGCTGGACTCGCGCGGCCCGAGCGACTGGGTGCACACCGACCCGTGGCGCGTGCTGCGCATCCAGGCGGAGTTCGTCGAGGGCTTCGGCGCGCTGGCCGAGGTGCCCAGCGCGGTGACCGTGTTCGGCTCCGCCCGCACCGGCCGCGACCACCCCGAGTACGAGACGGGCCGCAAGCTGGGCGGCGCGCTGGCCGAGGCCGGGTTCGCGGTGATCACCGGCGGCGGGCCGGGCGCGATGGAGGCGGTCAACCGGGGCTGCTCGGAGGCGGGCGGGTTCTCCATCGGCCTCGGCATCGAGCTGCCGTTCGAGCAGGGCCTGAACCCGTGGGTCGACCTCGGCGTGAACTTCCGCTACTTCTTCGTGCGCAAGACCATGTTCATCAAGTACTCGCAGGCGTTCATCTGCCTGCCGGGCGGGTTCGGCACGCTCGACGAGCTGTTCGAGGCGTTGACGCTCGTGCAGACGAAGAAGGTCACCAAGTTCCCGGTGGTCCTGTTCGGCAAGGCCTACTGGCAGGGCCTCTACGACTGGGTCCGCGACTCGGTGCTCGCCAGCGGCAAGGTCGGCGAGAAGGACCTCGACCTGCTGTACCTGACCGACGACATCGACGACGCGGTGCGCGTGGTGAACGACGCGCACAAGGCGTGGGCGGACGCGCACTGACCTGGTGGGGTCGCGCGCGTCCCGTCAGCTGACGCGCGCCTCCTCCAGGCCTCGTGCGGCGGCCAACCGCGTCGCCTCCTCCGCGAACATCCCCACGTCCAGCGGCACGAACGGCGACACCTTGACGTCCAGCCGCGCGCCCGTCGCCCTGGCCTGCCAGGTGCCCAGGATCTCGCCGTCCACGAGCAGCGCGCCACGGCGGCCCAGGATGCGCCACACCTGCTTCTGGTGCGCCTTGTCCGGCACGAGCAGGTCGCGGTCGCGCGCGTTCAGGTAGGGGTCCAACGGCGGCAGCAACCGCACCACCTCGGGCTCCGGCGGGTTCTCGAAGGCCGCCATCCGATCGGCCGGCAACCACGCCCGCTTGGACACCGCCACCAGGTCGTCCGGCCACACGTCCTTCACCTCGCGCACCGGCGCGCCGAAGTAGTGCGCCACCTCGGACGGCCCGGCGGGACCGTGCAGCCGCAGGTAGTCCGCGATCAGCGCCTCGAAGCCCTCGTTCGCCCGGGGCACCTCGCGGCGGCCCTCCAGCGGCACGAACGTCACCGTCCTCTCCGCCGGGTCGAACCGCAGGCCGGCGGGCAGCACGGCGAGGCGAAAGACCGGGTCCAGCACGTGCGTGGCGTCGCACCCACGGCACCAGGCGGTGACCTCCGGCCGCACCTTCGCGGTGAGCCGGGACGACGCCTCACCCTTCGTCATCGGCCCGCTCACCACCTCGCGCAACGCCGCCGCGACCTCGTGCAGCACCTCCAGCCCGTCCGCCACCGGCGGCCGGTTCATCCGGGTCACCGCGTCGGCGTCGCTCAACGGCCACAACCGAGCCGCCAACGCCGCCACCTCGTCGGTCCGGTGCCAGTGCGGCGCACCCCGCACGCTCCACGTGAGGGTGAACGCGTCCAACTCCGGCACCGTCGCCAACCGCGCCGCCAACCCCACCACCGCCGACCGCTCGGAGTCCTGGAGCCCGAGGTCGAACACCCGCAACCGGGACGCGTCGGTGACGGACCGGTCGAACTGGTGCGCCGCGACCCGGTACGCGATCACCCGTTCGCGGTCAGCCAAGGTCGGCGTCCAGGATGATGAGCTCGTGCTCCAACCGGGCCGTCCCGGAGATGCCGGCGAGCTCACCGGTCCCCGACCCGGGCACGATGTGCCCCCAGAACTGCGCCCCGTCCGGCGACATGATCGCGCCGTGCTGGAGCACGAACGTCCCAGCCTTCCCCTCAACCGTCCCGGTGAACCTCTCGGTGCCCACGTACCCGGCGGCGCCGTCCGACGGCTGGCACATCGTCAACTCGGCGGTGCTGGTGCCCTCCATCGCGCCGCTGTACGCCTTGTCCACGAGCGCCCGGCCCAGCTGCGGCTCCGCCTCGTCGTAGACGGTCTGGTCCCATCGGGTGATCTTGAACGTCGCCTTCGCTTCCATGCGGGTGATCCTCGCAGGAAATCCTGTCACCCGCTGTCAGCTACCCCCGTCCACTGACGCGCGTTGCCCACACCCTTCCCCAAAGGAAGGGCTTCGTGTCATCCCGCCGACCTGGCTCCGCCCTACCGCGCGTGTCAAGGGGGGCGCTGTTCACCGATGCCCGCACCGTCCACTGATGTCGCCCCCCTTGATACGTGTGGTAGCCCGTAGGGAGGTCGGTGGGATGACACGAAACCCGACCAACAACGGACCCGGCACATCCCCACCCACCGGCCGTCATCCTGCTGATCTGCCCGTCCGGCGAGGACTCTTTAGCTTTCAGCTTTTCGGCCCTCAACCCTTCGGACCTCACCCGCTCGCGAACACTCACCCTCGCGGCACCGTCAACCACGACTCCGCCCCGAACGTCACCGACGACCCCAGCACGCTGTACCCCTCGTACCGGGCATCCACGGTGTCCACGACCAGCACCAACCGGTTCCCGGCCGCCACGTCCCACACCACCGGCTCCAACTCCACGTCCACCACCCGCGCCCCGCTCCCCGCCACCGTCACCGGCTTGTGCGTGACCAACGCACCCAACCCCAGCGCGTTCACCTCGTACAGGTACGCGTACAACGTCGTCCGAGCCGCACTGGGCGTCACCGTCAAGCGCACCCGAGGCGTCCCGCTGACCGTCGTCCCGCGCCACTCCACCGGCCCCCGCCACACCGCCGCCGCACCCCGGTCGATCAACGGCGTGGCCACCCCGACCGGCACCCGCAAGAACCCCTGCAACGCCCCCGACACCAGCACCACCCCGCTCTCCGCGAGCGTCGGCCACCCAGCCGCGATCCGATCACCAGCTCCGAACCGATCCGCCGCCAACGCCACCGCGTCCGTCCGAGCCGTCACCGCCGCCCACGACGCGAACGATCGCCAACCACCACCGTTGCTCGGCTTCACGTGCACGGGCAGCTCCCGCTCGACCCCGTTCGCCGCACCTTTCAAGTGGTGGTCGAACCAACGCCCCACCGACGTCCAGATCTCGTTCGGCAACCCGGCCGCCCCGAACAGCTCCGCCGTCGCGTGGTCACCCGGCGACAGCATCAACCGCTTCGGGCCGGTCAACGCGCCGAAGAAGTCCGTGATCTGGCTCGGCGGGAACAGCCCGTCGTTCCACGCGTTGCCGATCATCACCGCCGCCTTGATCGACGACACGTGCGAAGCGGGTGACCGCGGCGGCGAGATCGGCAGCACGTCGGCGAACCGGTCGTCCCGATAAGCGGCTTCGGCCTCGCGCAGCACCGGCCCCGGCCGTCCGGTCAGCTTCCCGGCCGCCAGCAGCAACTCCACCGCCTGCGCGCTGACCGTCTCGTTCGGGTACAGCGAGCGCCCGAGGTCGGTCCACGTGCTCAGCGCCGCCACCGCCTTGATCCGGGGGTCGCGCGCCGCGGCCAACAACGACTGCCCCGCCCCGTACGAGATCCCCCCGACGCCGATCCGCGCCGGGTCGCCGCCCGCGTGCGCCAAGCCCCAGTCGATCACCCGGCTGACGTCGGCCACCGTGTCCGGCCCGGCCACGTCGATCTCACCCGCCGAGTCGTGGAAGCCGCGCGACGTGTAGCTGATCACCGAGTACCCGGACTCGTACGCCAGCTTCGCCGCCGCCCCGACGTACTCGATGTTGTTCACGCCCCAACTCGACGGCAGCACGATCAACGGGAACGGCCCGCTGCCCCGCCCGGTCGGCGTGACGACGAACGCCTTCAACGGCGTGCCACCCTCACCGGGAACGGTCTCGTACGCGACCGCGAACCCGGGCTCCACCGCCCGGACCGGCGGCGCCACCACGAGCGCCACCACAGCGGCGAACACCAGGGAAAATGATCGGCGCACGAGGTCCTCCTTGACCTTGCCCTTGACTGACCACCCCGCACCCGCACCCGCACCGGCACCGGCACCGGCACCGGAACCAAAACCGGCACCCGCATCAGGACCGTGACCGTGACCGGGATCACGCACCACGCTACCGGCGAGTAAACACGAACCCTACTCACCAGTAGCGGCACACTGTGACACGGATCACGCCACCACCCGACATGGCACGATGCCGCTCATGCGGTTCGGCTCACGAGAAGTCCCCGGAGATCGCGCCCTGGTGATGGCGATCGTCAACCGGACGCGCGACTCGTTCTACGACCGCGGCGCCACGTTCTCCGACGACGCCGCGATGGCCGCGGTGGACCGGGTCGTCGCCGAGGGCGCGGACATCGTCGACATCGGCGGGGTCAAGGCGGGCTCCAAGGGCGAGGTGGTCGACGCCGCCGAGGAGGCGCGCCGCGTCGTGCCGTTCGTCGCCGCGGTCCGCGAACGGCACCCGGACCTGGTCATCAGCGTCGACACGTGGCGGCACGAGGTGGGCCGCGCGGTGTGCGAGGTGGGCGCGGACCTGATCAACGACACGTGGGCGGGCGCGGACCCGGCGCTGGCCGAGGTGGCGGCCGAGTTCGGCGTCGGCATCGTCTGCTCCCACACCGGCGGCCTCCCGCCGCGCACCGACCCGCACCGCGTCCGCTACGCCGACGTGGTCGCGTCCGTGGTGGCGGAACTGGTCGAGCGGGCCGAGCGGATGGTGGCGCTGGGCGTGCCCGCCGAGGGCGTGCTGATCGACCCGACCCACGACTTCGGCAAGAACACCTGGCACGGCCTGGAACTGCTCCGCCGGCTGGACGAGCTCGTGGCCACCGGCTGGCCGGTGCTGATGGCGTTGTCGAACAAGGACTTCGTCGGCGAGACCCTGGGCGCCGACGTCGACGACCGGGTCGACGGCACGCTGGCCGCCACCTCCGTGGCCGCGTGGGCGGGCGCGAAGGTGTTCCGGGCGCACCAGGTGCGCCAGACCAGGCGCGTGGTGGAGATGGTGGCGAGCATCGCGGGCACGCGTCCGCCGGCGCGCGTGCTGAGGGCGCTGGCCTGATGGCGGACTGGTTCGCGGCGAACACCTGGCAGCATCCACAGTGGACTGTTCAAGAACTCCTGGCGCACAAGGGGAGTCGCACGGTCAGCGTGGTCCTGCCCGCGCTCGACGAGGAGGGCACGGTCGGTGACGTGGTGGCCATCGTGCGCCCGCTGCTCGGCGGCCTCGTGGACGAGCTCGTCGTCATCGACTCCGGCTCCACCGACAACACCGCCGAAGTCGCGGCCGCCGCCGGCGCGCGGGTCGTGCACCGGACCGACGTGCTGCCCGACCTGGAACCGCGCCCCGGCAAGGGCGAGGTCCTCTGGCGCTCGTTGGCCGCCACCACCGGCGACCTGGTCGTGTTCCTCGACTCCGACCTGGTCGACCCCGACCCGGAGTTCGTGCCCGCCCTGCTCGGCCCGCTGCTCACCCGCGACGACGTGCACCTGGTGAAGGGCTTCTACCGCCGGCCGCTGCGGCTGGAGAGCACCGGCGGCGGCCGGGTCACCGAACTGGCGGCACGGCCGCTGCTCAACGCCCTGCGGCCCGAGCTGGCGGGTGTCGTGCAGCCGCTGGGCGGCGAGTACGCGGGCACGCGCGACTTCCTGGAGTCGGTGCCGTTCGCGCCCGGCTACGGCGTCGAGATCGGCCTGCTGCTCGACGCGCACACCCGGTACGGCCTGGACGGGATCGCGCAGGTCAACCTGGGCGTGCGCAAGCACCGCAACCGCGACCTGCGCCAGCTCGGGCCGATGGCGGCTCAGATCGCGGTCACCGCGCTGCGCCGCTGCGGCGTGCCGGTGGCGTCGTCGACGCTGACGCAGTTCGTGCCGTTCGACGGCGAGTGGCTGCCGTCGCCGGTGGACGTGCCCGCCGAGGACCGGCCCGCCATGCGCTCGGTGCTCCAGCGGTCGCGGTAGTACCCGTCAACGGCGACCAACTCCTCGTGCGAACCCTCCTGCACCACCCGACCGCCCTCGAACACCACGATCCGGTCGAAGTCGACCAACGGCGCCAGCCGGTGCGTGACCAGCACGACGGCGCCGACACGATCGAGCACCCGACGCAGCACGGCGTCACCGTGGTCGACGGCCAGGCCCTCGACCGGTTCGTCCAGCAGCAGCACGTCCGGGTCGGCCAACAACGCCCGCGCCAGCAGCAGGCGTTGCCGCTGACCGCCGGACAACGCGTCCCCGTCCTCACCCACGACGGTGTCCCACGGGACGTCCAGGTCCACCACCCGGGCGACCCGCTCCAGCTCCTCCCGCGACGCCTCGGGCCGGGCGAGCCGCACGTTCGCCTCCACGGTCGCGTGGAAGACGTGCGCGTCGTCCAGCACGCCCTTGGCGACGCCGGGGTGCGCGGCGGCCAACGCCCGCAGGAACGTGCTCTTCCCGGCCCCGCTGGCGCCCACCACCCCGACCCGGCCCACGGGCAACGCCACGTCCGGCACGGGCGCCGGCACCGCCCGCACCGCCTCCCGCACCCGCCCGACCGACCCGCGCACCTCGGCCCACCGCTGGGCCGCCGCCGCCAGCGGCACCGCCACCTCCAGCACCGCGACCGAGCCGAGCACGACGTGCGCCGGCGCGCCGGACCGCAGGAACGCCACCGCCACCCCGAACTGCACGACCACGGCCACCGCCGCCAACGCCGCCGCGCCGAACCCGCCCCGCCGCTCCCGTTCGGCCACCGCGTCGACCACCCGGCCGGTCGCGTCCAGCTCGCGGTCCAGGGCGCCGAACGCCGTCAGCTCCGCGGCGCCGTCCAGCAGCACGACGGTCCGCTCCGCCAACTCCGACCGCAACGGCGCCAGCGCCCTCAAGTGCCGCACCGCGAGCCCGTACGCGGCCCACGGCACGAGGAATACCGTCACCACCAACCCGATCGCCAACGGCCACGCGAAGCCCGTCGCGACCAACGCCACCGCACCCACCACGACCGCCACCGCGCCGGGCAACGCGCACCGCAGCAGCGCGTCCTGCACACCGTCCACATCGGACACCAGTCGGGTGAGCGCGTCGCCGTCGGCGAGCGGACGGCGCAGCAGCGCGTCGTACACCCGGCCGCGCACCTCCGCCAGGTGCCGCAGCACGGCCGAGTGCCCGGCCAGCCGCTCGGCGTACCGCAGGCCGCCGCGCGCCAGGGCCAGCGCCCGCACCGCCACGATCGCCACCGTCAACGCCGACAGCGGCGGCTGCCCGGCCGCGCGCACCACGAGCCACACGGCGGTGGTCATCAGCCCGATCCCGGCCAGTTCGGCGGCCACGCCGGCGACCACCGCGAGCGCCAGTCGCCTCATCCGAACGCCACCACCCGGTCCACCTCGCCGAGCATCACGGGCCGGTGCGCCACGACGACCGCCGTCCGCCCGGCCGCGAGCCGCCGCGTCGCCCGCAGCACCGCGTCCTCCGTCCCGCCGTCCAACCGGGACGTCGGCTCGTCCAGCAGCAGCATCCGCGCGTCGTCGCGCACCAGCGCCCGCGCCAACGCCACCCGCTGCCGCTCACCGGAGGACAACGGGTGCTCGGCGTCGACCAGGTGCGCCAACCCCATCTCGGCCGCCGCGGTCCGCACGTCTCCCGACGACCCCAGCGCGATGTTCTCGCCGACCGTGCCGGGGAACAGCGTCGGCCGCTGCGGCACCCACGCCACCTGCCGCAACCACGACTCGCGGTCGATCTCCCGCAGGTCCACCCCGCCGACCAGCACCCGTCCCGACGCGGGCGTCACGACCCCCATCAGCACGGCCAGCAACGTGCTCTTCCCGACCCCGCTGGGCCCCACCAGCCCGACCCGCTCACCGGCCGCGATCCGCAACGACACCTCGCCCAACGCCTCCCTGCCCGGGTACCGGACCACGACCCGTTCGACCACGATCTCGGCCGTCCGCAGGTCGGGCGCACGCAACCCACCGACCACCACCGTGCTCGCCCGCGACGTGGCTTGCGCACCTGCGGAGGCCTGCGGCGTGGCCCGCGGCACGGCCTCCAGCACCGCCTGGCCCTCGGCGGAGGCGTGGAACTGCGAACCCGCCGCCCGCAGCGGCAGGTAGGCCTCCGGCGCCAGCAGCAGCACCAGCAGCGCCACCTGCAACGTCACCCCGCCGTGCAGCAGGCGCAACCCCACCGGCACCGCCACCAGCGCCACCGACAACGTCGCCACCAGTTCCAGCACCAACGCCGACAGGAACGCCACCCGCAGCGTCCGCATCGTCGCCGCCGCGTGCGCGCCCGCCATCGCCCGCACGGTCGCCGCCTGCGCCGTCGCCCGCCCGAACACCTTCAACGTCCCCAGCCCGCGCACCACGTCCAGGAAGTGCCCGCCCACCACCGCCAACCCGGCCCACTGCGCGCGCGTCCGATCACGGGTGTGCAGGCCGACCAGCGCGGCGAACACCGGCACCAGCGGCAACGTCACCAGCACCACCACCGCCGACGTCAGGTCCGCGAACGCCAACCGCACCACCACCGCGAACGGCACCACCGCCGCCGCCACCACCTGCGGCAGGTACCCGGCGAAGTACGGCTCGACCGCGTCCACCCCCTTCACCACCAACGTGGTGACCGCCCCGGACGACCCCTCCGCCCCGGACGCCTTCGAAGCCCCGGACGCCCCCTCCGCCCCGGACGCCCCCTCCGCCCCGAACGACCCCTCCGCCCCGGAAGAAATGCAAGACCCCGAAAACTCACGCAACACCCGCTTCCGCAACGCAACCTTCATCGAACTCGCGCAGCGCTGCGTCACCACCCGCCCGCCCCACACCAAACCCCCGCGCACCAGGACCACCGCCATCACCCACCACGCCGACAACCCACCCGCCACCACCGCCGCCACCACCTCGGCCTGCGCCAACACCACCGCCGCCGTCAGCACCGCCAGCACCACCAAGACGACGACGTACCCCCGGTCAACGTGCCGCACGGGACATCCGCCAAGTCGCCCACTGGAACCCGAGCACCAACGGCACCACCACGACCGCCGCCCAGGTCAGCACCCGCAACGTCGACACCTCCGCCATCACCGACACCGTCACCACCGACCGCGCCCCGAACACCCCCACCACGGGCACCGCGCACAGCACCGCGCCGCACCCGAAAGCCACCCGGTACCGCCCCGCCCGCAACGCCGCCCACACCCCGCCCAACAACCCCAGCGCGACCACCGCCGCCACCCCGAACGCGGGCACGGGCACCGACCCGGCCGTGGCCACCGCCGCCACCGCGAAACCCGCACCCGGCAGCACCAGGAACCCCGCGATCCGCACCGCCCGCGCCCGCAACCCGCCCGACAACCGCCAAGCCAGGAAAACCGCCCCGTGCAACGAGAACAGCACCAGCATCCCCGCGCCCCACAACCACACCGGCCCGCCGAGCACCCGCCCCAGCAGCACGCCCCACCCCACGGCGACCACCAGCGCGCCGCCCACCAGCGGGACGTCCCAACCGGGTGACCGCAACTGCACCGCCACCGTGAAGCACACCAGCCCGGCCAGCAGCACCGCGAACACCGTGTGCTGCGACGACAGCAGCTCGCCCTCCAACCGGGGGAACGCGCCGAACAGCACGCCCACGGCCGCGACCAGCCACACCTCGTTGCCGAGGAAGAACGGCGTCACCGCGCGCAGCACCGCCCGTCGCGCCGGCTCGTCCCGCCCGACCAGCCGCAACAACACCCCGACCCCGTAGTCGAACCCGGCCAACGCGAAGTAACCGCAGGTCAGGAACGCCAGCAGGGCAACCCAGACACCTTCCACGACACACCCCTCACAGAGCCGGGACGAGCGGCGACACCGGCGCCTCGTCCGAGGAAACGGGTCCACGGCGCGCCAGCCGGGCGATCAGCACCCAGTCGGCGACCGCGAGCACCGCGAACACGGACGTGAACGCGATGAACGACACGAGCATCTGCTCCGCGCTCACGTGCGACATCGCGTCCTGCGTGGTCAGCACCCCCTGGATCAGCCACGGCTGCCGCCCGACCTCGCGGAACAGCCACCCGCCGATCGCCGCCACGAACGGCAGGGGGATGCCGAGCACCATCAGGTACAGCGGGAACCGCAGCCGCACCACCCAGTCGCGGACCAGCAGCGGCACGGTCGCCCAGCTCACCAGCAGCAGCACGAACCCGATCTGGATCATGAACCCGAGCCCGGTCCCGTCCAGCGCGCCGACCGTGTCGAGCTTGTCCGGCTGGTAGCGCTCCACGATCGGGAACTGCCCGAACCCGAACCCGATCAGCATCGGCGTGGCGAGCGCCGTGAGCACCACGCCCAGCCGCAGCGACCGGCGGAAGAAGTCGACCTCCGTCGTGCGCCGCAGGAAGTGGTAGGCGCTCACGCCGGTCAGGAACACGCCGCCGACGGTCAACGACGCGAAGCACACGTGCAGGAACGCCGTGCCGAACGTCGGGTTGGCCACCAGCGCCGAGAAGTCGACCAGCCGCAGCACGCCGTCCCGCGCCTCGTGCCCCGCCGGGTGCTGCAGGAACGCGTTCGCCATCATGATCCAGAACGCCGAGGCGAACGCGGTCAGCGCGACCAGCCAGATCAGCGCCAGGTGCGCCCACTTGTTCAGCCGGTCCCAGCCGAAGATCCACAGGCCGAGGAACGTCGACTCCAGGAAGAACGCCACCAGCGTCTCCAGCGCCAGCGGCGCGCCGAACACGTCGCCCGCGACGGTCGACAGGCCCGACCAGTTCAGCCCGAACTGGAACTCCATGACGATGCCGGTCGCGATGCCGAGCGCGTAGTTCACCACGTAGAGCCGACCCCAGAAGCGCGTCATCCGGGCGTGCACGGGGTCGGCGGAGAGCGTGGCCCGGGTCTGCATCACCGCCACCGACGTCACCAGTCCGAGCGTCAGCAGCACGAACAGGAAGTGGAACGACGTCGTGGTGGCGAACTGGAGCCGGGCCAGTCCGAGAGCATCCATGAGTAGGGACGGTATATGTAGGCAGACAACCCAACATCGGGGATGTCCCGGATTCCGACCCCGGCCCTGGATCAGTAGAGTGCCTACCCATGAAGTCCGACGCGTTGCGGGGGCATCTGGACGCGCTCCTGCTGGCCACGCTCGACGGCGGCCGGCTGCACGGCTACGCCATCATCGAGGCGCTGCAGCGGCGCAGCGGCGGCGCCCTCGACCTGCCCACCGGCACCGTCTACCCGGCCCTGCGCCGGCTGGAGACCGCCGGCCTGGTGACCAGCGAGTGGAGCACCGTCGGCGGCCGGCAGCGCCGCACCTACCGGCTCACCAAGGCGGGCCAGCGTGCCCTGGCCGCCGAGCGCACCGCGTGGCGCGAGTTCACCACCGCCATCGAGGGCGTGCTGGGAGGTGGGCCGTGGCCGGCCCAGGCGTGATCGACGACTACGTGACCGCCCTGGACCGGCGGCTGCGCGGACCGGACCCGGTCAAGGACGACCTGCTCGCCGAGGCCAGGGACAGCCTCCACGACGCCGCCGCCGCGCACCGCGACCAGGGCTTGGCGGAGGAGGACGCGCAACGCCGCGCCGTCGCCGAGTTCGGCCCGGTCACCGCCATCGCCCGCGAGTACCAGGGCCTGCTCGGCCTCGCCTACGGCGCCCGCACGCTGCGCTCGGTGATGCTGGTGATCCCCCTCGCGTACGTGATGTGGGAGCTCAACCGCCGGTTCTGGATCGGGGCCTGGAACGACTTCGACGCCCCGCCGCCCGACTGGTACCTCGTGGTCGCCCGGTTCAACGACACGTCGGCGTGGCTCGTGGCGGGCGTCGCGGTGCTCGCGCTGCTCGTCGGGCGGCGCCTGGCCCGCACGACGGTCAGCACCCTCACCCTGGCCCGGCTCGCCGGCGTGGTGGCCGTCGTCGCGGTCGGCGTGTCCCTGCTCGGCAACGTGGCGATCCTGGCCGCGACCGCCTACCTGGACGCGACGAGGCTGCTCATGTCGCCCCCGGTGGCCGCCGCGACCGCGTTCTCGTTCGCGATCGCGCTGCGGCTGGCCGTGCTCGCCCGGCGCTGTGTGGTGTTCTCCTCGGTCTGACCGGCGGGGCATGTGTCACGATCGTCACGTGACCTCAGCGCTCATCTACATCGTCGTCATGGCGCTCGTCGCGGCCGTGGTCTTCCTGCTGGCCGCGTTGGTGTTCGGGCGCGGCGAGGAACTGGCGCCGCTGCCGCCGGGTGCGTCGCCGACCCGCCTGCCGTCCGACGACGTGACCCCGGACGACGTGCGCGACCTGAAGTTCCAGCAGGTCCTGCGCGGCTACAAGATGACCGAGGTGGACTGGGCGCTGGACCGCCTGGCCGGCGAGGTCGAACGGCTGCGGGACCGCGTCGCGGAACTGGAGGCCGAGCTGGGCGTCGACCACCGGGCGGCGGCCGACCCCGACCAGGTGGCGGCCGACCCCGAGCGGGAGCCGGAGCATGACCCGGCTTGACCTGCGCGTCGAGGTCGAGGCACCGGCCGCGACCACCTGGGCCGCGCTGACCGACTGGGCGCGGCAGGGCGAGTGGATGCTCGGCACCACCGTCCGCGTGACCAGCGGCGACGGCGCGAGCGAGGGCAGCGGGCTGGCGGCGTTCACCGGCCTCGGCCCGCTCGGGTTCACCGACACCATGCGCATCACCGCGTGGGAGCCGCCGGTGCGCTGCGCCGTGGAGCACACCGGCCGGCTCGTGCGCGGTACCGGCGAGTTCGTCGTCGTCCCCCGCGGTGACGCGCGCAGCGAGCTCGTCTGGTCCGAGGACATCGCGCTACCGCTCAACCTGGCCTTCGCGCCGGGTGTGAAATGGTCGCTGCGCCGCTTCGCCGCCTTCGCCCGGGAGTACTCCGCATGACCGACCTCGTCCGCTGCCCGTGGGGCGACAGCACGCCCGACTACGTCGCCTACCACGACACCGAGTGGGGCGTCGAGCTGCACGGCGAGGCGGCCCTGTTCGAGCGGATGTCGCTCGAGTCGTTCCAGTCGGGTCTGTCCTGGATCACCATCCTGCGCAAGCGCGAGAACTTCCGGGCGGCCTTCGAGGGGTTCAAGCCCGAGCTGGTCGCGCAGTTCGACGCCGCCGACTTCGACCGGCTCATGGCCGACGCGGGCATCGTCCGCAACCGCGCCAAGATCAACGCCACGATCGCCAACGCCCGCGCCGTCGGAGAGCTCGACGTGCCGCTGGACGACCTGCTGTGGTCGTTCGCCCCCGAGCGGCACGAGCGCCCGGCCACGAGCGCCGACGTGCCCGCCGTCACACCCGAGTCGAAGGCGATGGCCAAGGAGCTCAAGCGCCGCGGCTTCGCGTTCCTCGGCCCCACCACCTGCTACGCGCTGATGCAGGCCACCGGCATGGTCGACGACCACATCGCGGCCTGCTTCCGCGCCGCGCCCTAGCCCCCCGGCCGTCCGCTCAGGAAGGGGGCCGACCACCCGCACGAGTGATCCGCCCTGGCCGGTCGAGCCGTCAGCGCCCGGTGAACGCCGGCTTCCGCTTCGCCACGAACGCGGCCACCGCCTCCCGGTGGTCGGCCGTCGCGCCCGCCTCCGCCTGCGTGCGCGCCTCCACGTCCAGCGCCGCCGCCAGCTCGCCGGAGAACGCCATCGCCTCCTTGATCTTGGCGTACGCCGTGGTCGGCCCCGCCGCGAGCTGACGGGCCAGCGCCTGCGCCGTCGACAGCACCTCGCCGTCCGGCACGACCTGGCCCACCATGCCGATCCGCAACGCCTCCTCCGCGCCGACCGGCTGCGCGAGCAGCATCATCTCCATCGCCCGGCCGTGCCCGATCAGCCGCGGCAACGTCCACGACGCGCCCGAGTCCGCGGTCAGCCCCACGTTCGCGAACGCCATCAGGAACTTCGCCCCCGCCCCGGCCACCCGCAGGTCGCACGCGTACGCCAGCGACGCCCCCGCGCCCGCCGCCATCCCGTTCACCGCGGCGATGACCGGCTTCGGCATGCCCACGATCGCCTTGATCAGCGGGTTGTAGTGCTTCTCCACCGTGGTCAACGGCGCCGGGTCGCCCGCCTCCAGCAGCGCGACGTGCTCCTTGAGGTCCTGACCGGCGCAGAACGCCTTCCCCGCGCCGGTGACGACCACCGCCCGCACGGCGTCGTCCGCGGCGGTCTCGACCACGGCCTCGAGGAACCGCTCCTTCAACGCCACCGTGAACGAGTTGAACGACTCGGGCCGGTTCAGCGTGAAGGTGCGAACGCCGTCAGCGTCGTCGATGAGGAGTTCGGACACGGGGTGACCTCCGGTTAGTGGTGTGCGAGGCAGTCGTCGACGAACTTGGCGACCGCCGGCGCGAGGCGGTTGGTGTGCCGGTCGAAGAACTCGGCCGCCTCCGCGCCCGGCCAGCCGGCGGGCAGCAGCTCGCGCGGCAGGCCGGGGTCGCGGAACAGGAACTTGCGCCAGGCGTGCAGGAACCGCTGCGAAGCCGCGAACGCCGCCGCGGGCGACGTACCGTCCACAGCGGACATCACCGGCTCCCACTCGGCCACGAACCGCGCGTAGTCGCGCCCCAGCGTGGCCAGGTCCCACGCGCGGGCCGCCAGCTCCGCCGGGTCGCCCTCGTGCTCGCCGTGGAACGTGCTGCCCACCACGTTCTCCGCGGTGAGCACGTCCGCCAGCTCCGGCGACGGGCGCGGTGCGATCCACGTCACGGGGCCGAGCGCGCCGTAGCCGAGCAACTGCAGCGAGGAAGCAAGCCGGTCGCGCGCCTCGCGGGCCGGCAGCTCCTCCAGCACCACCACGTGCCACCGACCGTCCCAGGTGGACGGCCGGGTGCGGTAGATGCGGGCCGCCGCCTCGTCCAGCCGACGTTCCGCGCGAGGTGTCATCGCGTAGCCGGGGCCGTCCGGCAGGCGGACCGGTTCCAGCCAGCCCTGCCGCACGGTGCGCGACACGGCCGTGCGCACGGCGGGCGCGGCGAAGTCCAGCGGCTCCAGCAACCGGACCAGCGCGGCGATCGTCGCCGCGCCACCCCGCTCGCGGAGGTGGCCGCCGTAGACGTCGAAGAGCGCGGAACGGGCTCGCACGAGAGCCGAGTCTGTCAGGGCCACCCCGCGACACGCCACAAAGCGGTGCACGGTCACGACCAGGTGACGGTCGGCGGTCGTCGCGGAAGTCGTTGGCGCACGGCGATCCTGGCCGTGATCTGCGGCTTGGCGAAGATCGCCTGACCGTCGCCGGCGGGCCGGAAAGATCGGTTCGGTTTCGCTGCCGAGTCCGCATAGGGGAGAATGGCCGGAGTATCCGGCCCTGGTCGGACGGGGAAGATGTTGACGGAGGGAGCACGCGATGGCGGCCATGAAGCCCCGGACCGGCGACGGTCCCCTCGAGGTGACCAAGGAGGGGCGCGGCATCGTGATGCGCGTTCCGCTCGAGGGTGGTGGGCGCCTCGTCGTCGAGATGTCGGCGGACGAGGCCAACGCCCTGGGCGACGCCCTCAAGGCAGCCGCCGGCTGACCAGCCGGACAAGAGAAAGCGTCGACGCCCCGGTTTCCACTGTGGAACCGGGGCATCGCTACGTCGTGCCGCGCCGGTGACGTGCGCACTCGCCCGTAGGCGCTGATCTGCGGTTTCTCCAGTTCCACCCCCTGCCCGGCCCTATCGGAGGTCCCCCCGTGCGAGCACCCCTGCCCACCCCGCTGGTCACCGTCGAGGTGGCCGACACCCTCCGGCGAGGTGTGCCCGCGGTGCTCGTCGCGTTCCCCGGCGACCCGGTGCGGCTGGGGCCGGGCGCGGAGGACGTGGACGACCTCGGTGACGTGAGCGGCACGGCCGGCGCGACGTCCAGGCAGGGGCGGACCTGGGTCGTCGGCGTCGGCGACGGCGGGGCGGGTGACTGGCGCAAGGCGGGCGCGTCGCTGGTGCGGGCGCTGCACGCGGACGCCGAGAAGAAGGGCGGGACCACGTTCGACGTGCGGCTGCCCGCCGACGTGACGGCCGAGGCGGTGGCGGCGTTCACGCTGGGGGCGGCGGTCGGCGGCTACCGGTTCAAGGTGACCGCCGAGGAACCGCCGCCGCGGGTGAAGTCGTTGCGCCTGGTCACCGGGGGCGCCGGGCTGGCGGACGCGGTGCGGAAGGCGAACACGCTGGCCGCCGCGACGTCGTTGGGGCGCGACCTGGCGAACACGCCGTCAAATGTGAAGGATCCGTCGTGGCTGGCCGCCGCGGCGGTGAAGGCCGCGCGGGCCGTGCCGGGGCTGCGCGTCGACGTGCGGGACGAGAAGTGGCTGGCCGAGCAGCGGTTCGGCGGTGTGCTGGCGGTCGGCGGCGGCTCGGCCCGGCCGCCGCGGTTCATCGAGCTGACGTGGCCGGGCACCGGCGCCGGGCAGCCGCACCTGGTCCTGGTCGGCAAGGGCATCACGTTCGACACCGGCGGCATCTCGATCAAGCCGGCCGAGGGCATGCACCTCATGCGCACGGACATGTCCGGCGGTGCGGCGGTGGTGGCGGCCCTGGTGGGGATCGCCCGGCAGAGCCTGCCCGTCCGGGTGACGGGGCTGGTGCCGGCGGCGGAGAACCACGTGTCGGGCTCGGCGTACCGGCCGGGTGACGTGATCACCCACTACGGGGGCACGACGACCGAGGTGACGAACACGGATGCCGAGGGCAGGCTGGTCCTGGCCGACGCGCTGGCCTACGCGGTGCGGAACCTGCGGCCGGACGTGCTCGTGGACGTGGCGACCCTGACCGGTGCGATGAAGGTCAGCCTGGGGCTGCGCACCGGTGGCCTCTTCGCCACCGACGACGACTTGGCGGCACGCGTGGCCGAGGCCGGCGCCCGCGTCGGCGAGTCGTGGTGGCGGATGCCACTGCTGGAGGACTTGGTCGAGGACGTCCGCAGCGACATCGCCGACGTCCGCCAGTGCCCGCCGGGACCCGGCGGCATCACCGCGGCGCTGTTCCTCAAGGAGTTCACGGGCGACGTCCCGTGGGCCCACCTGGACATCGCCGGTCCCGCGCGCGCCGACAAGGTCTACGACGAGGTGGTGGCGGGCGCCACCGGCTTCGCCGCCCGGACCCTCATCGAACTGGCCGAGACCTACGCGCCGTCGAACACGATCGGGTGATCATGGCCCGAAAATGTACGGAAACACCGTTACCGTCCCTCGGTTGAATCGAGGAACCGCAACCACCCCCAACCACGGCCTCACACGGATGGCGGGCCGGCGCGGCGGACACGGGAAGGCGGGGTGCGAGCGGTGGGCGCGGACGGCGGGCGCGGACAGCGGGCGCAGATGCCCGGGCGAGCGCAGGCGCGGAAGCCAGACGGCACCCGAACCCGGAGCCCGGGGCCAGTGCGGGAGTCGGACCCGGGGCCAGTACGGCAGCCGGACCGGACGCGGGTGGTGTCCAAGCGGCGAGCCGTGGGCGCGGACACCTGGTCGGGCCGAGTCGGGTCGGGAAACGCGATCAGGTCGCCAGCGCGTGGTCGCGGAAGGCTTGGACGGCGGGCGGCAGGGGTGCGTCGGCCGGCCAGACCAGCGCGATCTCCCGCGCCGCACGCGGGCTGAGCGGGATCTCCGGCAGGCCCGACGGCGAGTCGGCGTGCGGCAGCAGGGCGACGCCCAGGCCCGCGGCGACCAGGCCCCGGACGGTCTCGGTCTCCTGGCCCTCGAAGGCCGGCGTGGGCACGAAGCCGGCCGCCGCGCACAGGTCGTCGGTGATCTGCCGCAGGCCGTAGCCCGGTTCGAGGCCGACGAACTCCTCGCCCGCCAGCTCGGCCACCCGCACCGACGGCCGACCGGCCAGGCGG
Source organism: Actinosynnema sp. NPDC002837 (assembly GCF_040295345.1). Taxonomy (NCBI): domain Bacteria; kingdom Bacillati; phylum Actinomycetota; class Actinomycetes; order Pseudonocardiales; family Pseudonocardiaceae; genus Actinosynnema; species Actinosynnema sp. NPDC002837. The sequence continues at coordinate 131,189 of NZ_JBEOVG010000010.1, read as the reverse complement.
TGGCCCGGTGGGACGACGAGGATCAGCTCCTCCTCGCGGACGACGGCGTGCGCGAACGCGGGGTCGGTCGGCGGCGGCGAGACGAGGGCTAGGTCGACGACGCCGTCGGCCAGGTGGGCGAGGATGTCCTGCCGCGAGTTCTGGACCAGGCGGAATCGCACGGACGGGTGACGTTCGCGGAAGCTGCTGACCAGGGCCGGGACCACCGACCTGCCCAGGAGGTGGAGGAAGCCCAGCGCCACCTGGCCACGTTCGGGTGACACCTCCTCCGCCGCGGCGCGGTGGCCCGCTTCCAGGACGGTCAGCGCGCGGTCGGCGGCTTCGCAGAGCAGGCGGCCTGCCCTGGTCAGGCGGACCCGTCGCCCCGATCGGATGACCACCGGCGCGCCCAGCGACGTGCCGAGCGCGGCCAGCCAGCGGCTCACGGTCGGCTGCGGCACGCCGGCCGCCTCGGCGGCGTGGGTCACGTGCTCGTCCGCGGCCAGCGCGCGGAGGACGGCCAGACGCTGGACCAATTCATCCATCACCGCATGGATTCTGGCAAACCGGCGCATTGGACGCATCGATTAGCGTCGAAGACGTGCCCAGCCGCCTCACCACCGCCGTCGCCGCCACCGGCCTGGCCACGTTCGCGCTGCTCTACGCGCCGCAATCGGTCCTGCCCGACATCGCCCGCGACTTCCACCTCACGCCGGCCGAAGCGTCCCTCGCCATCAGCGCCGCGACCGGCGCCCTGGCCCTCGCGATCATCCCGATGGCCGCCCTCGCCGACCGCGTCGGCCGACGCCGCGTCATCGTCTGGTCCGTCCTCACCGCCGCCGCCCTCGGCCTGCTCCTCCCGCTCGCCCCGACCTACGAAACCCTCCTCGCCGCCCGCGCCCTGCAAGGCGTCGCCACCGCGGGCGTCCCGGCCACCGCGATGGCCTTCCTCGCCCAGGAAGCACGCAAGGCGCACGTCGGCGCGGCCATCGGCGCCCTCGTCGCGGGCAACAGCGCGGGTGGCATGCTCGGCCGCCTCATCACCGGCTTCACCACCGACGGCACGTCGTGGCGCACCGCCCTGGCCCTCGCCGGCGCGTTCGGCGCGGCCTGCGCGATCACCGCCGCCCTCCTGCTGCCCCGCGGCCACCACGCCGAACGCCGCCCGAGCGCCCTCAAAGACGCCCTCACCGACCGCGTCCTGCTCTGCCAGTACGCGATCGCGATCCTCGCCGTGGCGGCGTTCATCTCCGTCTTCAACGTCATCGGCTTCCGCCTCACCACCGACCTGGGCCTGCCCACCGGCGTGGCCACCCTGGTCTACCTCGCCTACGCGGCGGGCGGCGGCACGTCCGCCGCCGCGGGCCGCCTGGCCGACCGCCACGGCCGCGCCCGCGTCGCCCTCGCCGGCCTGGCGCTGGCCGCCGCCGGGGCCGCGATCACCCTCCCCGACCACGTGGCCGCGATCGCGGTCGGCCTCACCCTGTTCACCGGCGGCTTCTTCGCCGCGCACGCGGTCGCGAGCGGCTGGGTCGGCGCCCACGCGCCCGAGCACGTCCGCGGCCAGGCCTCGGGCGTCTACCTGTTCGCGTTCTACGTCGGCAGCAGCACCGGCGGCACCGCGGGCAGCGCCGCCTACCAGGCCCGCGGCTGGCCGGGGTTGACCGCCCTGGTCGCGCTGTGGCTGGCGCTCGCGGCCGTCGCGGTCGTGACGGCGCACAAAGTCCAGGCCGGTCAGAAGTCCAGCGGCACCTCGACCCCGGTCCCACCGGTCACCGCCACCTCGCCCAACTGCGGCAACGACACCGTCCCCGGCGTGACCGAGAACGTCGCCGACCGCACGTCCTCCGGCACCTCGTACACGACCGCCACCGGCACCGTGTCGCCGCCGTAACGCGCGCCGACCTGCCGCGCCGCCTGCCCGCCCGGCACCGTCAAGGTCAGCAGCGGCGACGTCTGCCCCGCGCCGACCACGCTCGGCAGGCCGTGCCCGACCATCCGCAGCTCCACCAGCGCCATCCCGGCGCCGGCCGTCGCCAGCTCGTACTGCCCGCCCGCCGACACCGGCCGCTGCCGACCCACCTTCGCCCGCACGACCTCCACCGACCCGGCGGACGCGCCCACCGCCATGGGCGTCGACACCGAGATCGCCTCCGGCCCCGGCGCGCGCCGCAGCACCTTCGGCGCCTCGCCGACGACCACCCCGGTCGGCACCTCGACCCGCTGCTGCAGCGACTTGGCCCCCACGGTGTCGAGCACCAGCGACTCCTGCCCGCCCGCCACCGGCACGGTGTAGACGATCAGCGCCGACCCGTTGTCCGGCAGCCGGTCGGCCGGCAGGCGGTGCCGCCGACCCGGCACGTCCAGCGACAGCTCCGGCGGCTGCGGCAGCCACCCGCGCCACGGCGTCTGCCCGAACGCCGAGTCGACCTCGCTGTGCCGCGTCACCCGCACCCGCAGCACCCGCAGCGCCACCCCGTGCTCGGCCCGCAGGTCACCCTCCGCGGTCGGCCACACCGACGGTGACGCGTACCCCGTCACGTGCACTTCGAGCTGGTCGTCGCGCACCATCGCGGACGCCGCGTCGAGCACCTGCCCGTCGTCGGGCAGCACGGCCAGGAAGTCCGGCCCCGCCTGCCCGACGCCCTGGTCGGCGTCGGCCTCCCGCCCGTCGGTGCGCACCAACTTCCCCACCGGCGTGCTCCGGGCGCCCTGCGCGGGCACCTGCGGCGGCTGGACCTCGAGCCGGATCCCGGCCGCGCTGCGCTCGACCTGCTTCAACGGCACCGGCACCCAGTCGGTGGCCGCGGCCGTGCCGGGCACCTGCACGGGACCGCACCACAACCGCGTGTCGACCTCGAACGCCTCACCGGTGCGCGCGAACCAGCAGCTCACCGCGTCCAGACCGGTCCGGGCGACGTACCCGAACGACAGCGTGTAGCTCAGCTCCGCCTCGGCTCGCGCCTGCAGGGCGGGCGCGTCCAGCACCGCCTCTCCCTCGATCGTCAACCTGACCTGCTCCGCGCTGAACGCGGGCGTGGCGCACCCACCGGCCACCAGCGCGAGCAGGAGCACAAGCCACCGCATACCGCTCCCAGTAGTCGCCCCTACTGGTTAAAGGCGGTCGGCACCCCATACCGTTGCATCACGATCGAGTGGCGCACATCACACCGTGCGGTCAGGTGATCACCGGGAGCCGTTGAGCGCCGCCGAGTACACCGCCACGGTCTGCTCGGCCACCGTCGCCCACGAGAACTCCTCGATCGCCCGCGCCCGCCCGGCCTCGCCGAACGCCGCCGCCCGCGCCGGGTCCCCGAGCACCTCGTTCACCGCGTCGGCCAGCGCCACCCGGTACGCCTCGACGTCCTTCTCGTCGTAGTGCACCAGCAGCCCGGTCCTCCCGTGGTCCACGACCTCCGGGATGCCGCCCACGTCGGAGGCCACCACCGCCGTGCCGCACGCCATCGCCTCCAGGTTCACGATGCCCAGCGGCTCGTACACCGACGGGCACACGAACACCGTCGAGTGGCTCAGGATCTGCCGCACCTCGGCCGGCTGGAGCATCTGCTGGATCCAGAACACCCCCGGCCGCGACGCCGCCAGCTCCGCCACCGCCAGGCGCGTCTCCTCGGCGATCTCCGGCGTGTCCGGCGCGCCCGCGCACAGCACGACCTGCGCGTCCGGCGAGATCCGGTGCGCGGCGGCGACCAGGTGCCCGACGCCCTTCTGCCGGGTGATCCGCCCGACGAACGTCACGATGGGCCGCGCGGGGTCGATGCCGTGCCGGAGCAGGGCGTCGGTCTCGGGCACGGGGTGGTAGGCCGACGTGTCGATCCCGTTGCGCACCACGTGCACGCGGGCCGGGTCCAGCGCCGGGTAGCAGTCCAGCACGTCGGCGCGCATGCCCTCGCTGACCGCGATCACCGCGTCCGCCGCCTCGTACGCGGTCCGCTCCACCCAGGAGGACACCCGGTAGCCGCCGCCGAGCTGCTCGGCCTTCCACGGCCGGCGCGGCTCCAGCGAGTGCGCGGTCACCACGTGCGGGATGCCGTGCAGCAGTTTCGCCAGGTGACCGGCCATGTTGGCGTACCAGGTGTGCGAGTGCGCCAGCTGCACGTCGCCCAGCGCGGCGGCCATCTCCAGGTCGACCGACAAGGTGGCCAGCGCGGCGTTCGCCTGCTCCAGGCCGTGCGCCGGGTTGTGCGCCCTGGCGTCCGCGCGCGGCCCGCCGAAGGCGTGCACGTCCACGTCCACCAGCTCGCGCAACCTCGGCACGAGGAAGCCGACGTGCACCCCAGCGCCGCCGTAGACCTCCGGCGGGTACTCCCGTGTGAGCAGTCCAATTCGCACGACGCTCACCGTAACCCGGTTGCCGGGGTCAGCCGGGTGAACGAGCGGAGTTTGCGTTACTTCGCCGTTGGTGGGGCGGTGCTCACCCGGTTAGGGTCGTTGTCGTGAAAGGGCAACCGCACGTTCTAGGAATTGTCCTCGCCGGTGGCGAAGGCAAACGGTTGTGGCCGTTGACCGCCGACCGGGCAAAGCCGGCGGTGCCCTTCGGCGGTAACTACCGGCTGGTGGACTTCGTCCTGTCCAACCTGGTGAACGCGGGTTTCGTCAAGCTCTGCGTGCTCACCCAGTACAAATCCCATTCCCTGGACCGGCACATCTCCACGACGTGGCGACTGTCCAATGTGCTCGGCCAGTACGTCACGCCGGTCCCGGCGCAGCAGCGGCTCGGGCCGCGCTGGTACACCGGCAGCGCCGACGCCATCTTCCAGTCGCTGAACCTCGTCAACGACGAGAAACCCGAGCACGTGATCATCTTCGGCGCCGACCACGTCTACCGGATGGACCCCGGCCAGATGGTGGAGCAGCACGTGGAGACCGGCGCGGGCGTCACGGTGGCGGGCATCCGGGTGCCGCGGGCGGAGGCCAAGGCGTTCGGCTGCATCGACTCCGACGCGACCGGGCTGATCACCCGTTTCCTGGAGAAGCCGGCCGAGCCGCCGCACGTGCCGGACGACCCGGAGGTCACCTTCGCGTCGATGGGCAACTACGTGTTCACCACCGAGGCGCTGATCGACGCGTTGCGGGCGGACGCGTCGAACCCCGACTCCGACCACGACATGGGCGGCGACATCATCCCGATGCTCGTCGACCAGGGGCAGGCGCACGTCTACGACTTCGCCGACAACAAGGTGCCGGGCGAGACCGACCGCGACCGGGGCTACTGGCGCGACGTGGGGACCATCGACGCCTACTACGAGGCGCACATGGACCTGGTGTCGGTGCGGCCGGTGTTCAACCTCTACAACCAGGCGTGGCCGATCCGGACGGCGACCCCGCCGCTGCCGCCCGCGAAGTTCATCGCGGGAGGCAGCGCGGAGGACTCGATGGTGGGGCCGGGTTCGATCATCTCCGGCACCATCCACGGGTCGGTGATCAGCTCGGACGTGGTCGTGGAGTCCGGGTCGGTGGTGCAGGGGAGCGTGCTGCTGCCCGGCGTGCGGATCGGGCGCGGCGCGGTCGTGCGGCGGGCGATCCTCGACAAGAACGTCGTCGTGCCCGACGGTGCGCTGATCGGCGTGGACCCGGCGACGGACCGGCAGCGCTACACCGTGTCGTCCGGCGGGGTGACGGTGCTCGGGAAGGGCGTCACGGCGCACTGACCCGGTCGGGGACCGTCCTCGCGACGGTCCCCGCTTTCACCCACACGGGTGACCCCGGCCGGGTGAGGTTGCGGAGTTGTCCACAGCCCGGTTCCGCGCGCTCCACATCGTCGTACCCCGGTGGCAAGATCAAAGCAGGGGTCCCCTCGGCGAGGACCCCTGCGAAGCCTCAGCCGACCTTCGCGGCGACCAGCAGGCCGTCGCCCAGCGGCAGGATCACCGGCACCAGGCGGTCGTCCTCGCGGACCGAGCGCGCCACCTCCCGCATCGCGACCGTGTCCGGGTCGCGGTGCGACGGGTCGACCACCCGGCCGTGCCACAGCACGTTGTCGAACGCGATCACGCCACCCGGCCGCAGCAGCCGCACGCCCTCCGCCAGGTACTTCGGGTACTCCGACTTCGCCGCGTCCACGAACACCAGGTCGTACGCGCCGTCGGTGAGCCTGGGCAGCACGTCCAGCGCCCGACCCATGATCAACCGGGTCCGCGACACCGCGATGCCCGCCTCCGCGAACGCCACCCGCGCCGCGCGCTGGTGCTCCGGCTCCACGTCGATCGACGTCAGCACCCCCGCCGCGGGCATGCCGCCGAGCAGGTACAACGCGCCGACACCGGCCCCGGTGCCGATCTCCACCACGGCCTTGGCCTGCAACGCCGCCGCGAGGAACCGCAACGCCGCCCCGCCGCCGGACCCGATCGGCACGCACCCCAACTCGGCGCCACGAGCCCTGGCGGCCGTGATGACGGCGTCCTCGGGCAGGTAGCGCTCCACGTACTCGCGCGTCGGCGCATCCACAGCACGAAGGCTAACGCCGCCGGCGGCGGTTCGGGTGAATCTCGCCGACAACCCGGATTCTCAGCCTGCTCTCAGCCGCCTCTCACGATGGTTATAAGGGAGAAGGTCAGACTGGCTCCAACGCATGACGAGCAGGACCAACGGGAACACGTCAGGGGAGCCGAGCGTTGACCCGTGCAGCAGGGCAGCCAGCCCAGTGGAGGTGCTTAACCGCCCGATGCCAAAGCAGCCGACCGCCGCACTGACCGCGCCCATCGAGGACGCGGACTGGATCGCGCCCTCGTGGGACCAAGTTGTGCGCGAGCACGCCGACCGGGTGTACCGGCTGGCCTACCGCCTGTCCGGCAACCAGCACGACGCCGAGGACCTCACCCAGGAGACCTTCATCCGGGTGTTCCGCTCGCTCGCGTCGTACAAGCCCGGCACGTTCGAGGGCTGGCTGCACCGCATCACCACGAACCTCTTCCTCGACATGGCCCGCCGCCGCTCGCGCGTGCGCATGGAGGCCCTGCCCGAGGAGACCGACCGCATCCCCGGCGACGACCCGACGCCGGAGGAGATCTACGACGACACGCACCTCGACCCGGAGCTGCAGGCCGCGCTGGACGAGCTGCCGCCCGAGTTCCGCGCCGCCGTCGTCCTGTGTGACGTGGAAGGGCTCTCCTACGAGGAGATCGGCGCCACCCTCGGCGTCAAACTCGGTACCGTGAGAAGCAGGATCCACCGGGGCCGCCAGGCCCTGCGGGTCGCACTGGAACGCCGTCGGGGTCTGGCCCAGGAGGACTCTGCATGACCGACCTGCGAGGTTGGCAACTGCCCGAGCAGCACCTGCTGCCCGACGCGGTCGTCGCCTTCGTCGACGGCGAGCTGTCCGCCTCGGCGCACAACAGGGCGTCCGCGCACCTGCAGCGCTGCCCGTTCTGCGCGGCCGAGGCGTACTCGCAGCAGCAGGCCCGCTCCGCGGTGCGCGCCGCCGACGCGCCGTGCGCGCCCGCGAGCCTGCTGGCCAGGCTGGGCGCGATCCCGCAGGAAGTGGAGCTGCCCAGCGCGCCGGACGGCCTCGCGGTCAGCGAGGACGGCCAGCTCGTCACGGTCCAGCGGCCCGACCGGGTCGCGTTCGGCAGCGGTCCCGTGCTGGGGTCCGGCCGCCCTTTCGGAACCGGCGGCGGTAGCCGCTTCGGAGCCGGTCTGTTCGGGGGACGACGCGCCCGCCAAGGCGCCGGCGTCGTCGTCTCCGGTCTCATGCTCGGCGCGCTCGCCCTGGTCGCACCGGGCAGCGAGGACAACGCGCCGCCGCCCGCCCAGGGCAACTCGCCGCAGCCCTCGCCCGTGGTCGCGCCGTCGTTGACCGACGACCGCGAGCCCGTCGGCGTGCTGCGCCCGGCCGCGGACACCGGCCTGCCGGGCCGCTGACCGGCCCGCTGACGGCAACTTCACCGGTCACCCGGCACGATTGCCCCGCGACAACCATGGTGTGACGACGTGCGGGGAGCGATGAGCGAGCCAGAGCAGGGCAACGGGACCCCCAGGTCGGGCGTGGACGACGGGGCGCACCGCAGGCTCGCACCCCGTCCGCTGAACCGCCCGGCCGTCGACCCCGGTCAACAGGCCGTGTTCGGTCGACCGCGGGGCGTGGCGGGCGCGTTCTCCGCCGACCGCCCGAGCCCGAACGGCAACTCGTCCGTGCGACTCGCGCCGCCGCCACCGGAAGCGCTGAGCACGGCGTTCGGCCGGCCCCGCGGCGAGGACGACACGCTGCTGCAACGCCCGCCGGTCGACCTGAACGGCGAGCCCGAGGTGGAGCCCGTCTTCTGGGAGGGCAAGCCGGCGGGCGACTCGTGGCGCGACCCGGGCGCGTCGGCCGTCATCGGCCCGCCCGCCGTCACGGAGCAGCCCGACACCGAACCCAAGCCGGAGCCGCCGGCCGGGCCGCAGCTCAGCGTGCCCGAACTGCTGTTCGGGCGGCGCGTCAAGCCGATGGCCCTGGTGCTGCTGATGGTGGCGGCGCTGGTGATCGGCGCGGGCGGCGGCGTGGTCGGCTGGCTGCTGGGCCGGGTCGGCAACCCGCTCACCGACGGCGGCGTCACGCTCGCCGAGGTCAAGCCGGGCAAGGAGCGCCCGGTCGGGTCGGTCGCCGAGATCGCCCAGCGCGTCACGCCCAGCGTCGTGTCGATCGAGTTCAAGGGCGCGAACGTGGCCGGCGTCGGCTCCGGCGTGGTCATCGACGGCGAGGGCTACGTGCTGACCAACGACCACGTGGTCGCCCCGGCGGTGCAGGACACGTCGGCGAAGCTGACCGTGGTCTTCACCGACGGCAAGCGGGCCGTGGCGCAGGTCGTCGGCCGCGACTCCAAGACCGACCTCGCGGTGATCAAGGTCGAGGTGGACAACCCGACCGTGCTGCAGTTCGGCGACTCCGACGAGCTGGCGGTCGGCGACACCGTGCTCGCGATCGGCTCGCCGCTGTCGCTGTCGAACACCGTGACCGAGGGCATCGTCAGCGCCCTGCACCGGCCCGTGACGGCGGCGGGCGAGAACGGCGGGCCGCAGGTCACCTACGACGCGATCCAGACCGACGCGGCCATCAACCCCGGCAACTCCGGTGGCGCGCTGGTCGACTCGTCCGGCGCGCTGGTCGGCATCAACTCGTCGATCCGCACCGAGACCGGCGGCTCGGTCGGCCTCGGGTTCGCGATCTCCGGCAACTACGCGCGCAAGGTGTCGCAGGCGTTGATCCGCGACGGCGAGGTCAAGCACGCGGACATGAACATCAACGTGCGGTCGGCGTCGGCGGAGACCGCGGAGGGCGCGCAGGTGCAGAACGTGCCCGAGGGCGGCGCGGCCGACGCGGCGGGCATCGAGGAGGGCGACGTGATCACGCGCGTCGGCGACCGGATGGTGCGCAACGCCGCGGAGCTGACCGTTGCGGTAAGGGACCATGAAATCGGCGAGACGGTGCCGGTCGTGCTGGCCAGGCAGGGTCGCGAGCTGACCGTGCAGGTGACTTTGCGGTCCGACTGACGGCTACGCTGGCGGTCAGGGCTTGGGGCGCGGAAGGTGGGGCACGAGGGTGTTCGACAGCATCGGGTGGCTTGAGATCCTCGTCATCGTCGTGGCGGGCCTGTTCATCCTGGGCCCGGAACGACTGCCCGACGCGGCCGCGTGGGTCGGCAAGACGGTCCGCCGGGTGCGCGACTACGCGACCGGCGCGCGGGAGCAGTTGAAGCAGGAGATGGGACCGGAGTTCGAGCAGCTGCGCAAGCCGCTCGAGGACCTCCGGGAACTGCGCAACTTCGACCCCAAGCGCGCGATCACCAAGCACTTGTGGGAGGACGAGCCGAGCGAGAAGCCGAACGGCCACCCCACCGTGCCGCCGGTGCGCGACACGACGAGCCGGGACCGTCCCCTGGAGCGCGGCGAGCGTCCCCCGTACGACCCGGACGCCACCTGACACGCACCCGGGCCGCCGCTGACCGCGGTGTGCCGAACGGGCTGTCCGCACTGTCACGGCCCGGAATTGTCGTACCCGGCCGGCAGAATCAAAGCAGGGGTCCCCTTGGCGGGGACCCCTGCGATGCGTTCGAGGGGGAGCGGGTCGGTCAGGCGACGCCCCGGCCGCGGTGGGTGGTGGTGGTCGGGGTGCCGGTGATGGTGAACTGCGAGCCCGGTTCGACGACGACCGCGCCGGCGGCGGAGTTGGTGATCCGCACGTTGGTCAGGGTCGCGCTGCCGCGGGCGCCGCCCATGGCCAGGATGCCCGCCCCGTTGTTCGAGCGGTCGATGAGGACGTTGCCGATCACCACGCCCGGCACGTTGCCGCCGCCCGTCTTGAACTGGATGCCGTCGTAGGTCGAGTCGTGGATCTCGGTGTCGCGGATCGTCACGCCGGTGATGTCGCGGCTCTGCGCGAACAACGTGATCGCGCCGAACTCCTGCGCCTCGCCCCAGAACGCGCCACCCGTCCGGAACAGGGCGTTGTTGGCGATCAACGTCTGCCCGGAGAACGGCAACGGGTCGTGGTCGGTCGCCAGCATGACCCCGGGGTAGTTCATGGTGTCGTGGATCAGGTTGTTCTCGACCCTGTTGCCGTAGCCGCCGTAGATCGCGACGCCGTTGGCCCGCCACGGCAGCTGGATCGTGTTGTTCACGAACGCGTTGTCGTGCGCGACGTCGACCGCCTGGTCCTTGACGTACCGGTTGGCCCACACCGCCAACGAGTCGTCGCCGGTCGTCCGGAACGACGAGTTGAACACCCGCGAGTTGCGCGTGCCGTTGGTGAAGTTGATGCCGTCGGCGTAGGTGTCGCGGATCCTCATGCCGCTGAACTCGACCCCGTCGGCGGGACCCCACAGCTCCGGGATGTTGTCGTAGTCACGACCGACCCACACGCCGACGTTGGCGTGCTCGATCCACACGTTCGTGATCTTCGTCCCGGCGCCGAACCGCCCGTTGAGGCCCACGCCGCCCTCGGCACCGCCCGCGCCGCCGCGGATCCGGCCCGAGCCGAAGATCGCGATGTCCGAGATCTTCGTGTTGGCGTCGATGTCGAACCCGAAGTTGCCCTCGTGCGGGTGGTTGATGCCGCCCTGGGCCAGGTGCGGCTCGGTGAGCGTGTACAGCTGTGAGTGCCACATGCCCGCACCGCGGATGGTGACGTCGCGGATGCCCACCTGGTTGTGCTGCCCCCGGTCGAGCGGGTCGTCGGTCAGGATCTTCCTCTCCTGCCGCCACTGCCCGGCCGGGATCCACACGCAGCCGATCACGCCGTTCTGGTCGTCGGTCACGGCGCGCTGGATGGCGTCCGTGTCGTCGCCGCCGTCACCCGGCACGGCGCCGTAAGCGGTGATGGACGTGCAGCCGGCGGGCTGATCGGTCGGCGGCGCCACCTGCTCCAGGTCGATCAGGTCGATGACGTAGAACGCCGCCGCGTCACCCGCGTCGCGTTGCAGCTTGAACCGGGTGCCGGCCGGGTAGGTCCGCGCCAGCAGGGCGTTCGCCTCGTCGAACAGCCGCCGCGCGTCGGCCTGCGGCGTGTTGGTCAACCCTTCGGGGTCGTCGGTGTTGCCGTAGAGCCAGCTGTGCTTGGACGACAACGTCAACTTCCGCACGAACACGTCGTCGGCGTACAGGCTGATGGTCGCCTCGATGCCGCCGCCTCCGGGCGCGTCCGGGATCGAGTTGCGCACCACGATCGAGTTCGACGCGATCGTCGACGTGAACTCCACGAACTGGCCGGTGCCGTCCAGCCGCACGGACTTGCGGCCCGACGACTCGGTGGCGAAGTTGGTGTGCCCGAACCGCCGCAGCGGGTCGGCTTCCAGCAGGGTGCCCTGGTACCGGGCGGCTTCCGCCTCGTGCTCGACGTACGGCACCGCCGCGCCGCGACCGACCACGATCGGCTGCGACGTCGCGTTGTTGGTCTCGTTCGTCTCGGCGACGACGCCGGTCGCGTCGGCGGTGGCGGTGATCGTCGCGCCGCCCGCGGTGGCCGTCCACGTGCCGCCGACCGGCACGGTCACCGTCGCGCCCGCCGCGATGGCCGGGCTCTGCCCGGTGAGCGTGACGCCGCCGACCGCGACCCGCGTGACGGTGCCCGCGCCGACCACCGCCGTGCCGCGGTTGTGCACCGACACGGTGAACGACACCGGCGCGCCGACGGCCGGGTTCGGCGGGGTGGGCGTGATGCCGACGACGGTCAGGTCCGGGCCGGGCGCCTGCGCCACCACCAGCGGTGCCAGCGCGGTGTGCGCGTTGTTGCCGTTGTCCTGCTCGACGACGGCGTCGGTCGGGTCGACCACCGCCCTCACCGGGTAGCTGCCCGTCGCCCGCCTGCCCGCGTTCACCGACACCGCGGCCGACGCGCCCGCGGCCAGCCCGGCGACCGGCGCGCTGCCGACGACCGTGCCGCCGAGGCTGAAGTCGACCGAGGTCGCGCCGGCGGCGGCCGTGCCCGTGTTGCGGACCGTGGCCGTGAGGGTGACGGCGTCGAGCTCCGACGGACTGGCCGGCGTCCACGACACCGCCGCGACGGTCAGGTCCGGGTTCGGCGCCGGCGTGCCGACGACCTGGAACTCGGCCACCTGCCCGCCGGGCGCGCCGGTGTTGCCGAAGAACTCCAGCCGCACGTCCGCGACCCGGCCGGCGACCGCGACCGTCACCGAGTTCTGGTTGCCGGCCGGGCTGAACGCGTGCTCGGCGCGGGGGGCCAGCGACGTGAAGCCGGTCGCGCCCTGCTCGCGGCCCAGCACCTGGAAGCTCTGCGTGCGCGGCCCCCACACCGGGTCGGGGTTGAGCTTGACCACGACCGCGCTCACGTCGGCGTTCGCGCCGAGCTTCACGGTCAGGGTGGCCGACTGGCCGCCCGCCTCCCAGTACGTGGCGACGTTGCCGTCGTTGGCGTTGGTGGCGACGAACCCGAACGTCGACGACGACGCCTCGATCAGCTTGCCGGCCGCGAGGTTCGTGCCGCCGCCCTGGCCGACGCGCGTCACCGCGTTGCTGTCGCCGGACACGTTGCCCGCCGCGTCACGCGCCCGCACGGTGTAGGTCACGGTGGCGGTGGCCGGTTGGCTGTCGGTGTAGGTCAACGTCGTGCCCGGCACGGTGGCGCGCGCCGCGCCGTTGGCGAAGACGGTGTACCCGGTCACGCCGGTGTCGTCGGTGGACGCGGTCCAGCTCAGCCGGACCTGCCCGGCGGCGGGCTCGGTCAGCGACAGCCCGCCCGGCGCGGTCGGGGCCTGCCCGTCGCCGGTGGCGGCGCCGTAGACCTCGAACTCCGAGACCTGGGCGGCGGGCCAGCCGGTGTTGCCGGTGACGTGCAGCCGCACGTGCCGGGCGGCCCTGGCGGCGAAGTCGATGGTGGCCGTGTTGCCGCTCGCCGGGGTGAACACCCGTGCGGCGGACGGCGAGAGGTCGGTGAACGTGGCGCCGTCCGTGCTGCCCTGGACGGCGAGCGTCTGCGTGCGCTCGCCCCAGCCGGTCGGCAGCTTCAGCACGACCCGGCTCACGCCGGCGGTCGCGCCGAGGTCGACCTGGAGCCACTGCGGGAACGCGTGGTTCGCGCTCTCCCAGTAGGAGGCCTGGTTGCCGTCGGTGGCGTTGGCCGCGGGGTAGCCGGCCTGCGAGCCGCTCGCCGACGTGCTCTTGCCCGCGGCCAGGTCGACCGCGATGGCGGTGACGTCGCCGGGCGCTCCCGAGGCGGGGGAGAGGCCGAGCGCGGTCAAGCCGACCGCGAGGATGCCGCCGATCAGTCGCCGGCTGCGCTGCTTCCGTGTCATCGGTGTCCTCTTCGTTGGGGACGACGGTGCGCTGACGGCAGACTGCGGCGGAGCGCCTGCCGCTAAGTTGCGAGTCGATATGGAGATTTTGAGCTGGGACTGTCAATTTCTTGCGGGGTTGAGTACAAAGGTTTCAGACGGGCGGCGGTTCGTCAACGGCCGACCGGACGCGGGCAGCACGAAACAGGGGCCCCCGGATCGGGAGCCCCTGTCGTGGGGTTCAGGCCGTCAGCGGCCGGCGGGCGAGACGTTCAGCAGGCGGCCGGCGAGCCCGCGCGACCGCGTCGACAACTTGCCGGCCACGGTCGTCAGCACCTGTCCGGCGGCCGACTCCGGGTGCGCCAGCACGATCGGCGTGCCCGCGTCGCCCTGCTCGCGCAGCCGCGGGTCGAGCGGGACCTGGCCCAGCAGCGGCACGTCCGCGCCGACCGCCTGGGTCAGCGAGTCGGCCACGACCTGCCCGCCGCCCTCGCCGAACACGTCCATCCGGGTGCCGTCCGGCAGCTCCAGCCACGACATGTTCTCGATCACGCCGGCGATCCGCTGCCGCGTCTGCAACGCGATCGACCCGGCCCGCTCCGCCACCTCGGCCGCCGCCTGCTGCGGCGTCGTCACGACCAGGATCTCGGCGTTCGGCACGAGCTGCGCCACCGAGATGGCGATGTCGCCGGTGCCCGGGGGCAGGTCGAGCAGCAGCACGTCCAGGTCGCCCCAGAACACGTCGGCCAGGAACTGCTGCAACGCGCGGTGCAGCATCGGGCCGCGCCACACGACCGGCGTGTTGCCCGGCGTGAACATGCCGATCGAGATCAGCTTCACGCCGTGCGACTGCGGCGGCATGATCATCTTCTCGACCTGCGTGGGCCGCGCGTCCGTGCCCAGCATGCGGGGGATGGAGTGGCCGTAGATGTCGGCGTCCACCACGCCGACGGACAGCCCGCGCGCGGCCATCGCGACGGCCAGGTTCACCGTCACCGACGACTTGCCGACGCCGCCCTTGCCCGACGCGACGCAGTAGACCCGCGTCAGCGAACCGGGCTGGGCGAACGGGATCACCGGCTCCTCGACGCCGCCGCGCAGCGTCTTGCGCAGCTCGGTGCGCTGCGCGTCGCTCATCACGTCCAGCTCGACGCGGACGCCGGTCACGCCGTCGAGCGCGGACACGGCGCCGGTCACGTCGGCGGTGATCTTGTCGCGCAGCGGGCAGCCGGACACGGTGAGGAAGACCGCCACGTCCACGACCCCGTCGTCGCCGACCACGACGCCCTTGACCATGCCGAGGTCGGTGATCGGACGCCGGATCTCCGGGTCCTGGACACCGGCCAACGCCTTCTGCACGTCGTCAACGGTAGGAAGAGTCACGGGAACGCCTTCGCGAGAGGTGGTGGGACCGCCATGCTACGGCGGGCCGTGCACCTCCAAGCTACCGGTTGGTCACCTCGGATCCGGGGGCAGCGCGCACCCGGTTGCGTGCTTTCCGTAACATTGGTATCCGTGCCGGAAACCGGATCTGCCCGGTTGCCCACCCGTAGCGAGCTGGGGGTGTGGCGATCCTTCCTCCGGGCGCACGCGAGGCTCACACGGATCCTGGAAGCCGAACTGATCGCCGAGCAACGCCTGTCGCTCGCGGCCTACGACGTCCTGGTCCAGCTCGCCGAGGCGCCGCAGTACCGATTGCGGATGACCGAGCTGGCCGAGGCCGTGCTGCTGTCCCGCTCCGGCGTCACCAGACTCGTCGACCGCCTGGAACGCGCGGGCCTGGTGCTGCGGGAACGCGCCGACGGCGACGGGCGCGGCGTGGTGGCCGTGCTCACCTCGCAGGGCCTCGAACGGCTGCGGGTGGCGTCCGGCACCCACCTCACGGGCGTGGTGCGCCACTTCACGGAGACGTTCGACCACGCCGAGCTGGAGGCGTTCGGCCGCACGTGCGACCGGCTGGGCGCCGACGAGCCCTGAGCGTCACGAGGACGGCACGTCGTCCTTGACGTCCGCGGCAGGGCTGTCCCTGCCGGCGCCGTCCTTGCCGGGGTTGTCCTTGCCGGGCCGCTTGCGCTCGCGGAACACGCGTTCCAGCTCGCTGCGCAGGTAGTCGCGGGTCACCACCTCGCCCACGGCGAGCCGCAGCGCGGCCAGCTCGCGGGCCAGGTACTCGGTGTCGGCCTTGGTCTGCGCGGCGCGCGCCCGGTCCTCCTCCAACGACACCCGGTCGCGGTCGTCCTGCCGGTTCTGCGCCAGCAGGATCAGCGGCGCGGCGTACGCGGCCTGCGTGGAGAACGCCAGGTTGAGCAGGATGAACGGGTACGGGTCCCAGCGCAGCGTCACCGCGAACAGGTTCAGCGTGATCCACACGATCACCAGCAGCGTCTGCCAGAACAGGAACTTGCCGGTGCCGAGGAACCGGGCGAGCCGCTCGGAGAACCGGCCGAACGCCTCCGGGTCGAGCGACAGCCGGAACCGGCCCTCCGTGCGCGGCTGGTCGAGCCGTCGACGCGGCAGCAGCTCAGGCATGGGACAGCCCCGTTTCGCGCCAGTTGGCCGGCAGCAGGTGGTCGAGCACGTCGTCCACGGTGACCGCGCCGAGCAGGTGGTCGCTCTCGTCCACCACCGGCCCGCACACCAGGTTGTAGGCGGCGAAGTAGCGGGTCACGTCGCTGAGCGACGCCGTCGGCGACAACGTCGCCAGGTCCGTGTCCAGCACGCCCGCGACCAGGTCGGACGGCGGCTCCCGCAGCAGCCGCTGGATGTGCACGCAGCCCAGGTAGCGGCCGGTCGGCGTGGCCGTCGGCGCCCGGCACACGAACACCATGCTGGCCAGCGCGGGCGTCAGGTCCGGGTTGCGCACGTGCGCCAGCGCCTCGGCCACGGTCGCGTCCGGCGCGAGCACCACCGGCTCCGGCGTCATCAGGCCGCCCGCGGTGTCGAAGCTGTACTCCAGCAGCCGCCGCACCGGCTCGGACTCCTCCGGCTCCATCAGCTCCAGCAGCCGGTCCTTCTCGCCCTCGGGCAGCTCCGAGAGCAGGTCGGCCGCGTCGTCGGGGTCCATCGCCTCCAGGATGTCCGCCGCGCGCTCCTCGTCGAGGTAGGCCAGCAGGTCCTTCTGGTCCTCCTCGGCCATCTCCTCGATCACGTCGGCGAGCCGTTCGTCGTCCAGCGCCTCGGCCACCTCGTAGCGCCGCTTGAACGGCAGGCTGTGCAGGGCCAGCGCCACGTCCGCCGCCCGCATCGTCTCGAAGATCGCGACCAGGTGCTGCGCGCCCTGCGGCTGGCCCGCGAGCTCCGTCACCGACAGCCCGGTCAGGTCCTCCCAGTGCAGCACCTGCACCGGCCCGCGGCGGGCCAGCCGGCCGGTGCGCTCCCGGACCGCGACCCGCGTCATCCGCCAGTCCCGGGTGCGGCTGGGCTCCATCGCGGCGTCGACCAGCACCGCCGGCGCGCCGGAGGCGAGCGTGACGCGCGCGTCGAGCAGCTCGCCGACGACCAGCACCTCGTTGGCGCGCTGGTGGAACTGGCGCAGGTTGACCGACCCGGTGGCGAGCGTCACGGCGTTCGGCTCGATCGAGGTGACCCGCAGCATCGGCACGAAGATGCGCCGCCGGGTCGCCAGCTCCAGCACCAAACCGAGCACGCGGGGTGGCTGGCGGTCCACCCGCAGGCCGATGACCAGGTCGCGGACCTTGCCGATCGACTCGCCGTCCGGGCCGAAGACGGGCAACCCGGCGAGCTGAGCGGCGAAGACCCGGTTCACGGCAGGCACGTGATCAGGCTAGTCCGCCGGGTGCCCCGCCGCTGCGTTCCACTGTGGACGCCGGGGACCAGGTTCCCGGTCAGGGCCGCAACGCGTGCGTGATCGCCTCGACCGTGACGGCCATCTCGTCCAGCTCCTCCTCCAGGCACCACAGCCAGGTGTCGACGGCGCGGCAGAACGTCCAGGCGCGGGCGCGTTCGGCGTCCAGCTCGCCGATGTCGCACAGCGCGGCGAACCGGTCGCGCAGGCCGCGTTCGCCGTCGAGCTCGCCGAACCTGTTCCACAGCAACGGGATCACGCCGATCTCGCGGTCGCCGGCCAGCGGTTTCGGGTCGATCATCAGCCACGGCTCGCGGTCGCCGCGCAGCACGTTCTCGTAGTGCAGGTCCTGGTTGACCAGCGTGTTCCCGGCGTGCTCGACGAGGTGGCGGCCCAGTTCGCGCGCCTGCTCGACGACGGCGGACGGCAGCGGGCCGCCCAGGTCGGCGTTGCGCGTGCGCGGGTCGGCGAAGTCGTGGCGGTGGAACTGAGGGCCGGCCGGGACGCGCAGCCGGCGGAGCAGGCCGCCGGTGACGGCCAGCGCCTCCTCGATCGGCGCGTCGAGCAGCGACGCGGTGTGGTCGAGGCGTTCCAGCAGCAGCGCGCCGTGCCGGTCGTCGTGGTCGAGCAGCGCCACCACGCCCTGGCCGTCCCACGCCTCGAGGGCGGTCGGCTCGTGCCGCGTCTCGTCGTCCAGCCAGGTGAGCTTGAGCACGGCCGGGTGGCCGTCGGCGCGGCGCACCGGGAGGACGACGGCGATGTTGCCGTAGAGCAGCGCGCCGTCCGGGGCGAGGCGCCAGCGGGCGCAGAACTTCGTGGCCAGCGAGGGGAGCGAGGCCCGCCACTCCAACACCTCCTCGCCCAGGATGGCGCCGAAGTCCTCGGGGACGGTGATCACGCGAACTCCAGGCGGTAGACCGACTCCCACGCCGGCCGGCCGTTGAGCCGGGCCGCTCGCAGCGCCGCCAGCGCCTCGTCGTCGGGGTCGGCGAGGCGGGCGGTCGCCGTGGCGTCGACCAGGTGGGAGTGGGTGGTGGGCGAGCGGACGGTGACCGTGCACCGGACGCCGTCGGCCAGGCCCGGCACCTGCTGCTCCGTGCCGCCGACGGCGACGAGGAGGCCGCCGTCGCGCCACAGCGCCCACACCAGTCGCGGCTCGCGGCCGTCCGGTCGGATCCACACCGCCGCGGCCTTGCGCAGCGCGTTGTCCAGCACCTGCTCGATCTCCACCGGTTCAGCCTGCCACGGGCCTGTGAGTCGTGACTCACGAAATAGCGGGCGCTACGCGTGCGTGCCACCCTTCGCACAACAGGAGTTACCGGCCGGTACGAGGAGGTACCCACAGTGGTCGACCAGCAGCGTCCCCGTCGCTCGTGTCTGGCCGTGCCCGGCTCGAGCCAGAAGATGATCGACAAGGCTCGCACGCTGCCCGCGGACCAGGTGTTCCTCGACCTGGAGGACGCGTGCGCGCCGCTGGCCAAGCCGGACGCGCGCAAGACCATCGTGGCCTCGTTGAACGAGGGCGGCTGGGGTTCCCGCGCGCGGGTCGTCCGGGTGAACGACTGGACCACCGAGTGGACCTACCGCGACGTCACCGAGGTCGTCGAGGGCGCGGGCGCGAACCTGGACTGCATCATGCTGCCGAAGGTGCAGACCGCGGAGCAGGTGCACGCGCTCGACCTGCTGCTCACCCAGATCGAGAAGACCATGGGCTACGAGGTCGGGCGGATCGGCATCGAGGCTCAGATCGAGAACGCGCTGGGCCTGATCAACGTCAACGCGATCGCCACCGCGTCGCCGCGGGTGGAGACGATCATCTTCGGCCCGGCCGACTTCATGGCGTCGATCAACATGAAGTCGCTGGTCGTCGGCGAGCAACCGCCCGGCTACGACGTCGGCGACGCCTACCACTACATCCTGATGCAGATCCTGATGGCCGCCCGTGCGCACGACAAGCAGGCCATCGACGGGCCGTACCTGCAGATCCGGGACGTCGAGAGCTTCAAGCGCGTGGCCGGCCGCTCGGCGGCGCTCGGGTTCGACGGCAAGTGGGTCCTGCACCCGGGCCAGATCGACGCGGCGAACGAGGTGTACAGCCCGAAGCAGGAGGACTACGACCACGCCGAGAACATCCTCGACGCCTACGACTACTTCACCTCCGAGCAGGGCGGCAAGCGCGGTGCGGTGATGCTCGGCGACGAGATGATCGACGAGGCCTCGCGCAAGATGGCGCTGGTCATCTCGTCCAAGGGCCGTGCCGCGGGCATGGCGCGCACGAACGTGTGGTCGCCGCCGGAGGACTGACCTTCTCCCGGCTCCCGGTCGGCGCGTGGCCGTAGAGTGATCGCGTGGCCGACCGGGAGCTGAAGTCGATCGAGGTGGAGGGGTACGCCTCGATCCGCTCCGCGACGGTGTCCCTTGGCCGGCTCAACGTCCTGATCGGCGCGAACGGCGCGGGCAAGAGCAACTTCATCCGCGTGTTCGAGCTGTTGGGCCGCTTGGTCGAGGAAGACCTCGGCTACTTCGTCGGCCTGAACGGCGGTGCGTCCTCCCTCCTCACTTCTGGTGTGGCTCGACTCCGCCTCGCACTCCACGGAGTCGCCGGCCGGTACGAAGTCGAGTTGGTCCCGGCCGCCGACGACCTGCTGATCTTCGGGCGGGAGTCCCTGGCCCCCCGGACGGCGAAGGGCACGGCCCTTGAGTTCCCGCGCGGAGGCCGCGAGGCGAGGTTGCCCAGGCATAACAGGCGCCTGCGACCCGTCGGACTCATGGTCGATCTGCTGCGCGGCTGCCGGGTCTACCACTTCCACGACACGAGCCGGAATGCCCCGGTCAAGCAGTTGGTGCCCACCGCGGACAACCTGGCGCTGCACAACGACGCAGGTAACCTCGCAGCCGTCCTGCTGGCGCTGTCGGACAGCGACGACCGGGCCGACCAGGCCGCCTATCGACGCATCGTCGGGGTGATCCGCCAAGTCGCGCCGTTCTTCCGGGACTTCGTACTGCGTCCGGAGAAGAGCGATCGGCTGCGGTTGAGGTGGCGTCAAACGGACTCTGACGCCGTGTTCTCGGCCAACCAGATGTCGGACGGCACGCTGCGGTTCATCTGTCTGGCGACGCTGCTCCTTCACCCGCGGTTGCCGTCGCTGGTGGTGTTGGACGAGCCGGAACTGGGACTGCACCCCTACGCCGTGGTCCAGCTGGCCGGGCTGCTGCGGCAGGCGTCCACGCGCAGCCAGGTGCTCATCGCCACCCAGTCCGTCACTCTGATGAACCAGTTCGAGCTGGACGACCTGATCGTGGTCGAGCGGGTCGACGGAGCCTCGGAGTTCGTCCGGCCGGATCGCGAGCGGCTCGGCGCGTGGCTCGAGGAGTACTCGCTGGGCGAGCTGTGGGAGAAGAACCTGATCGGGGGCAGGCCGGGCGGGCAGACGTGACCGGTGGCTTCCGTCGGGTCCACCTGTTGGCCGAGGGGCAGACCGAGGAGGTCGTGGTCGACACCGTCATCCGACCGCACCTCGAAGGGCTTGGCTGGGTCACCAGCCTGTCGCTGGTGAAGACCAAGCGGCCGGCGGCCGGGCCGTCGCACAAGGGTGGCATCACCGGGTGGGCGCAGATCCAGCGGGACGTCAGGCTCCTGCTGGACGACACGAGTCTCGACGTGCTCACGACGCTGTTCGACTACTACGCGTTCCCGGCCGACTGCCCGGGCATGGTCGACCGGCCGTCCGGCGACGTCTACGAACGGGCCGGGCACGTCGAGCGCTGCCTCGCCGACGCGATCGGCGACCGGCGGTTCCGGCCGAACCTGGTCGTCCACGAGTTGGAAGCCTGGGTGTTCGCCGCCGCCGACGAGTTGGGCCAGTTCCTCGGCCCGGAACTCGCCGAACGGCTCCGAGCCGACGTCAGTGCCGCAGGTGGGCCCGAGCTGGTCAACGACGGACCTGCCACCGCGCCGTCGAAGCGGCTGCTCGGCTACTGCCCGACCTACGTCAAAACGCTCGACGGTCCGCTCGCGATCCAAGCCTTGGGGCTCGCACGCCTGCGGGCGGTGTGCCCGCGCCTCGACGCCTGGCTCGGCACGTTCGAAGAGTGACGAAACGTGCACCCACCGCTGGTCACGGTGGTGAGCATGACCACAAGAAGCGCCCTCAATTGGCGATCACGGGGTGCCGCCTGTGCATGGTGGTGGGCGTGTCCAGACATCGCACCCCGCGCAGACCGCTGTTCCGGCGCCGCCGTGACGACCTGCTCGAGCGCAGCTTCCGGCCCTGCCCCGCGTGCTCGCACGACGTCCACGTGTTCGCCGAGGTGTGCCGGCACTGCGGCGGCGAGCTGGAGCTGCGAGCCTCCTGACCGCGGCGTCAGCGCGGCGGCGGCAGGTTGCCGACCTCCCGGTACAGCCACACCACCAGCACGACCCACAGCACGACCGCCAGCACCCACAGCACGGTGAGCACCACGCCGATGACGAGCCCGGCGGTCGCCATGCCCCAGCCCTGCTCACCGGTCCGCCGGATCTGCTTGCGCGCCACGATGCCCAGCACGATGCCCGCCGGTGAGAACAGGAACGCCGTGATCAGCGCCGCGATCGCCATCCCGTTGGTCTGCGTGGGCGGCGGCGGGTAGTAGCCCGGCTGCGGCTGGTACGGCTGCGACATGCGATCCCCCTGCGATTCGTGCGGGCGCACAGGTTATCCCGCTGTTTCGGTTCAGCGCGTGGCGATGAGCACCTTTGTCGCGCGAACGGGCGTTAACCCGGCCATACTCGCCGGTAACCCGAGAGCTACGAAGGGAAACGCGATGGCGCGCCTGGCCCGGACCGCAGGACTGACCGACGTCCAGGAGGAGATCCTGTCGACGGTTCGCACCTTCGTGGACAAGGAGATCATCCCGCACGCCCAGGCGCTGGAGCACGGCGACACGTACCCCGCCGACATCGTCGAGGGCATGAAGGAGATGGGCCTGTTCGGGCTCACCATCCCGGAGGAGTTCGGCGGGCTCGGCGAGTCGCTGCTGACCTACGCCCTGGTCGTCGAGCAGATCGCGCGCGGCTGGATGTCCGTGTCCGGTGTGATCAACACCCACTTCATCGTGGCGCACATGCTCAAGCAGCACGGCACGCCCGAGCAGCAGGCGAAGTACCTGCCGCGGATGGCGACCGGCGAGGTGCGCGGCTCGTTCTCGATGTCCGAGCCGGAGCTGGGCTCGGACGTGGCGGCGATCCGCACGCGGGCCGTGCGCGACGGCGACGACTTCGTCGTCAACGGCCAGAAGATGTGGCTGACCAACGGCGGCACGTCCAACCTCACCGCCGTGCTGGTGAAGACCGACGAGGGCGCGGAGAAGGCCCACCAGAACCTGACCACGTTCCTGGTGGAGAAGCCCGAGGGTTACGGCGAGGTCGTGCCCGGCCTCACCATCCCCGGCAAGATCGACAAGATGGGCTACAAGGGCGTCGACACGACCGAGATGGTGTTCGACGGCTTCCGGATCCCGGCGGAGCAGGTGCTCGGCGGCCGGACCGGCCGGGGTTTCCGGCACATGATGGACGGCGTCGAGGTCGGCCGGGTGAACGTGGCGGCGCGGGCGTGCGGCATCGCGCTGCGGTCGTTCGAGCTCGCGATCGAGTACGCGCAGCAGCGCAAGACCTTCGGCAAGCCGATCGCGGAGCACCAGGCCATCGCGTTCAAGCTGGCCGAGATGGCGACCAAGGTCGAGGCCGCCCACCTGATGATGGTGAACGCCGCGCGGCTGAAGGACTCGGGCGCGCGCAACGACGTCGAGGCCGGCATGGCCAAGCTCATCGCGTCGGAGTACTGCGCCGAGGTGACCCAGGAGGCGTTCCGCATCCACGGTGGTTACGGGTACTCCAAGGAGTACGAGATCGAGCGCCTGATGCGCGAGGCGCCGTTCCTGCTCATCGGCGAGGGCACCAGCGAGATCCAGAAGACCATCATCAGCCGGGGCCTGCTGCGCGACTACCAGTCGCGCGGCTGACGCGCGGTTGACCCACGGTTGACGCGCGGCCGGCCCTAGGGTGGGCGTTGTGCCTGCTCAGGCCCTTAAAAGCTTAAAAGCGTCCTCGCCGGACGGGCAGATCAGCAGGATGACGGGGTTTGGTGGTCAGGCTGCGGGTCCGTTGTTGGTCCGGGTTTCGTGTCGTCCCATCGACCTCCCTCCGGGCTACCACACGCGTCAAGGGGGCGGTTCCAGCCCATTGTTCCTGTTGGGTGGGGATGTGCCCCCTTGACACGTGCGGTAGGGCAAAGCCAGGTCGGCGGGATGACACGAAGCCCTCCCTTTGGGGAGGTAAGGGCATCAGCGGCCGCACACGCCCCGGCTCCACCCGACCCCGCGCCCGCTGGCGACCCCCGGACCGTCCACTGGCATGCCCTTCTCCCAAAGTAGGGCTTCGTGTCATCCCGCCGACCTGGCGCAGCCCTACCGCGCGTGTCAAGGGGGGCGTGGTTCAGCGATACCCGCGGCTTCGACTGCGGGCGCCCCCCTTGATACGTGTGGTAGCCCTTGTGGAGGTCGGTGGGATGACACGAAACCCGGACCAACAACGGACCCGCAACATCCAGCGGCAGTCGGGGTCATCCTGCTGATCTGCCCGTCCGGCGAGGACATGCTTTTCAAGCTTTTGATCTTTCAAGCTCCCACGGCACCCACCGACGGCACCCCACCCGACGGCACGCACGCACCGACCCGCCGGACCCACAATCGCCGGGTCGCCATCGGTCAGTACCACGGTCGGGTGACCTGGTCGGCACCACGATCGGGCGGTCCGGTCAGGACCCCGCACGGTGCGCGGGCCGCCGGGCGGAGGTCACGTTTCGCACCCCTTCCCGGCGACCTGTTTCGCGCCGGTCGCCCGGTGTTGGCAGGATGGGGAGATCAGCACCGCGAAGAGGTGGTCACCGTGACGAGTTCCTTCTCCGGCCAGAACCGACCCGGGGTGCCTCCCCGCCTGCCCACCCCGCCCACCGGCTGGCCCATCGGTTCGTACGGCACCTACGAGGAGGCGCAGCGCGCCGTCGACTTCCTCGCCGACGACGACTTCCCCGTCCAGGAGGTCACGATCGTGGGTGTCGACCTCATGCTCGTCGAACGGGTCACCGGCCGCCTCACGTGGGGCCGCGTGCTGGGCACCGGCGCGGCCTCGGGCGCCTGGTTCGGCCTGTTCGTCGGCGTCCTGCTCAGCCTGTTCAACACCACCCCCGGCAGCAGCCTCGGCCCCATCGTCGCGGGCCTGGTGGTCGGCATCGCGTTCGGCCTGATCTTCGCCGCAGTCGGCTACGGGTCGGCCCGCGGCAAGCGCGACTTCCAGAGCGCCAGCCAGCTCGTCGCGGGCCGCTACGACGTGCTCTGCCAGCCCCGTTCGGCCGAACGCGGCCGTGACCTGCTCGCCAAGCTCGCCATGCGCCCCTCCGACGCCGGCAAGGCCGGCCAGGACTGAGGTCGAAGACCGAGGTTTACCGCACCACCGGACCGGGTAAGGCCGTTCCGGGCTCCGGTGGTCGCGGCACCTGGTCACCGGGCCTACGTTCGTTCCACCGGTCGGTTCGGCCGACCGGTGGGCACGACGAGGTGCCGGGCGTCGCGGTCTGGCTCCTCCGTTGTCGGGAAGGAGGCAGGACCGATGAGGGGCAAGGGTCATCGGTTGGCCGCCGCAGGGGGCGCCGCGCTCATCGCGACGTCCGTGCTGGCGGGCTGTGGTTCGGGTGACGGCGGGATCACCATCAACGTCTACAAGTACCCGCAGGAGAACTTCCAGAAGATCGTCGACGACTGCAACGGGCGGGCCGCCGGCTACGAGATCGTCTACCACAAGCTCCCGCGCGAGGCGGACGGCCAGCGCGAGCAGCTGGTCCGCAGGCTCGCCGCCGGCGACGACGACATGGACGTGCTGGCCCTCGACGTCACGTGGACCGCCGAACTGGCCGAGGCCGGCTGGATCAGGGAGTTCACCGGCCGGACCAAGGAGCAGGTCGAGGACGGCACGCTGGAGACGCCGCTGGAGACCGCCCGCTACGAGGGCAGGCTCTACGGCGCTCCGGACAACACCAACGTCCAGCTCCTCTGGTACCGCGG
The DNA here is from genome assembly GCF_040295345.1 of Actinosynnema sp. NPDC002837. Lineage (NCBI taxonomy): Bacteria > Bacillati > Actinomycetota > Actinomycetes > Pseudonocardiales > Pseudonocardiaceae > Actinosynnema > Actinosynnema sp. NPDC002837. The sequence continues at coordinate 105,587 of NZ_JBEOVG010000010.1, read as the reverse complement.
CGACCTCGTGCCGACACCGCCGACGACCTGGTCGGAGATGATCGAGATGGGGTCGCGGCTCGAAGCGGACGGCAACGACGAGACGCCCGGCCTCGTCGCCGCGCAGGGCAAGCAGTACGAGGGCCTCGTCGTCCTCTACAACACCCTGGTCAACACCGCCGGCGGGCAGATCCTGGACGAGAGCGGCACCAAGGCCGTCCTGGACGACGGCGCGGTCAAGGCGCTCGAGGTGCTCAAGCAGTTCGCCACCTCCGACGTGGTGGACCCGTCGTTCTCCAACGCCGCCGAGGACGACGCCCGCCTCGCCATGGAGAACGGCAAGGCCGCGTTCCAGCTCAACTGGCCCTACATCTACGCCGCCGCGCAGTCCGTCCCCGACCTCGCGCCGAACCTGAAGTGGGCGCCCTACCCCTCCATCGACGGCGGACCGGCCGAGGTCACCGTCGGCGGCATCAACTACGCGGTCAGCGCCTTCTCCCGGCACCCCGACGAGTCGTTCGACGCCATCACGTGCCTGCGCAGCGCGGAGCACCAGAAGTTCGCCGCCATCAACGACGGCGTGCCGCCCACCATCGAGTCCGTCTACGACGACCCGGAGATGGCCGAGCCGTACCCGATGAAGGAAGCGATCCTGGAGACGCTGAAGAACGCGGGCACCCGCCCGCGGACCCCCGCCTACCAGAACGTCTCGACCGTCATCTCCACGATCCTCTCGCCTCCGGCCGACATCGACCCGCGGCGCACGGCCGACCGGCTGCGCACCGAGCTCCAGGACGCGCTCGACTCGAAGGGGGTGCTGCCGTGAGCCACGCGCTGGACGCCGAACCGGCCGCCACCGGACCCAAGCCGTCGCCCCAGGCCAAGGCCGCGCTCAGCGAGGGCAAGAAGGCCGAACGCCGGCTCGGCCTGCTGCTGTGCGCGCCGGCGATCCTCATCATGGCCGCCGTCGCCGGCTGGCCGATCCTCTACTCGTTCTGGCTGTCGCTGCAGCGCTACGACCTGAAGTTCCCGGACCGCACCGAGTTCGTCGGCCTGGACAACTACGTCACCGTGCTGACCAACCCCTACTGGTGGAACGCCATGTGGGTGACGGTGCTCATCACGGTGGTGTCCGTGGCGGTCGAGCTGGTGCTCGGCATGGCGCTGGCGCTGATCATGCACCGCACGCTGGTCGGCCGGGGCATCGTGCGCACGTCCACGCTCATCCCGTACGGCATCGTCACGGTCGTCGCCGCGTTCTCCTGGCGCTACGCCTGGACGCCCGGCACCGGCTACCTGGCCGAGACGCTCGCGGGCGGCGAGCCGGTGCTCACCGAGAAGATCCCGGCGATCATGGTCGTGACGCTGGCCGAGATCTGGAAGACCACGCCGTTCATGGCACTGCTGCTGATGGCGGGCCTGGCCCTGGTGCCCGACGACCTGCTCAAGGCCGCCGCGATGGACGGCGCGAGCGCGTGGCAGCGGTTCACCAAGGTCATGGTCCCGGTGATGAAGCCCGCGATCCTGGTGGCGCTGCTGTTCCGCACGCTCGACGCGTTCCGCATCTTCGACAACCTGTTCGTGCTCACGGCGGGCTCGCAGGGCACGTCGTCGGTGTCGATGCTGACCTACAACAACCTGATCAAGGGCCTGAACCTGGGCATCGGCTCCACCATGTCGGTGCTGATCTTCATCGCGGTGGCGATCATCGCGTTCGTGTTCGTGAAGCTGTTCGGGACCGCAGCGCCCGGCGGCGACGGCGGGGGGAGGCGCTGATGGCGGGCATCGGCGGGGCCGTGACCACGGGCCGCAAGGCGCGCTGGACCGTCCTGAACGTGCTGGTGGTGGCGTACGCGCTGGTCCCGGTGCTGTGGATCGTGTCGCTGTCGTTCAAGACCAAGGAGACCTTGGCGGACGGCAACTTCATCCCGCGCGCGTGGACGTTCGACAACTACAAGGCGATCTTCGCCACCACGGAGTTCGTCCGCGCGCTGGTGAACTCGATCGGCATCGCGCTGATCGCCACGGCCGTCGCGGTCGTGTTCGGCACGATGGCCGCCTACGCGATCGCCCGGCTCGACTTCCCCGGCAAGCGGCTGCTGGTCGGGGTGTCGCTGCTGATCGCGATGTTCCCGCAGATCTCGCTGGTCTCGCCGCTGTTCGAGATCGAACGGTCGCTCGGGTTGTTCGACACCTGGCCCGGCCTGATCCTGCCCTACATCACGTTCGCGCTGCCGTTGGCGATCTACACGCTCTCGGCGTTCTTCCGCGAGATCCCGTGGGAGCTGGAGAAGGCGGCGAAGATGGACGGCGCGACGCCCGGCCAGGCGTTCCGCCGGGTCATCGCGCCGCTGGCCGCGCCCGGTGTGTTCACCACCGCGATCCTGGTGTTCATCTTCTGCTGGAACGACTTCCTGTTCGCGATCTCGCTGACCTCGACCGAGAGCTCGCGCACGGTGCCGGTCGCGCTGTCGTTCTTCACCGGCAGCTCGCAGTTCGAGGACCCGACGGGATCGATCGCCGCGGCCGCCGTGGTGATCACGATCCCGATCATCGGATTCGTGTTGTTCTTCCAGCGTCGGATCGTCGCCGGGTTGACCTCCGGCGCCGTCAAGGGGTGAAGCAATGGCCGAGATCGTTCTGGACAGCGTGACCAAGCAGTACCCCGACGGCGCGGTGGCCGTGCGGGACGTGGACATCGAGATCGCCGACGGCGAGTTCATCATCCTGGTCGGCCCGTCGGGCTGCGGGAAGTCCACGACCCTCAACATGATCGCCGGCCTGGAGGACATCACGTCCGGCGAGCTGCGCATCGGCGGCGAACGGGTCAACGAGCGCGCGCCCAAGGACCGCGACATCGCGATGGTGTTCCAGTCCTACGCGCTCTACCCGCACATGACCGTGAAGGAGAACATGGCCTTCCCGCTGCGGCTGGCCAAGGTGGACGACGCGACCGTGGAGAAGAAGGTCCGCGACGCCGCCGAGATCCTGGACCTGACCCACCACCTGGACCGCAAGCCGTCGAACCTGTCCGGCGGGCAGCGGCAGCGGGTCGCGATGGGGCGGGCGATCGTGCGCAACCCCAAGGCGTTCCTGATGGACGAGCCGCTGTCGAACCTCGACGCCAAGCTGCGCGTGCAGATGCGCACGTCGGTGTCGCGGCTGCAGAAGCGGCTCGGCACCACCACGGTGTACGTCACGCACGACCAGACCGAGGCGATGACCCTCGGCGACCGGGTCGTGGTGATGCGCGGCGGGGCGGTGCAGCAGATCGGCGCGCCGCAGTCGCTCTACGACAACCCCGCCAACCTGTTCGTCGCCGGGTTCATCGGCTCGCCCGCGATGAACTTCGTGCCGGCGGCGCTGGAGCACGGCGTGCTGCGGTCGGCGCTCGGCGACGTGCCGCTGACCGACCGGGTGCGCGGGCTGCTGGAAGGCGCCGACGCGCCCCGCGAGGTGATCATGGGGTTGCGGCCCGAGCACTTCGAGGACGCCCGGCTGGTGGACGACGCCGTTCGCTCGAAGGGCGTCACGTTCACCAACCACGTGGACGTGCTGGAGTCGATGGGCTCCGACAAGTTCGCCTATTTCAGCCTCCAGGGTGAACAGGCGACCTCGGCGGAGCTGGCCGAGCTCGCGGCCGACGCGGGCTCGGCCGACGTGCCCGGCGGCGGCGTGTCCCTGGTCGCCCGGATCGCCGCGACGTCCACCGCGGTGGCGGGTGAACCGGCCGACATCTGGTTCGACGCCGATCAGGTGCAGCTGTTCGACCCGGCCAACGGCCGCAACCTCACCTACCGCGGCTGAGCACCGCGCCGGCAGGCCGCCCCCGGTGGTTCGACGGGGGCGGCCTTTCACACTTTCAGGCGAAGCTCAACGGGAGGTTTCCGGAGGTCACGGGCCGTTGCCGACCAGTCCGGACCATCGGCAGGGACGAACTCCATAGGCCATTCAGCGCAGCAAACGCACACCTCGTCGCATTTGTGGCGCTCCGGGTGCCGGCGATCCCCACGCTGGTCGAAGGCGGAAACGACTCCGGCCGTAAAGGGCCCGGGGCAGGGGAGTCCGCCGAGCACAGAGAAGAGCGCGAGATGGGGATTCTTGACGGCAAAGCGGTCGTGATCACCGGGGCGGGACGGGGTTTGGGCGAGGCCTACGCGATGCACGCCGCGCAGGCCGGCGCCGCGGTCGTGGTCAACGACATCGATGCTGACCAGGCCGAACAGGTGGCCGAGCACATCCGCGCCTACGGCGGGCGGGCGGTGGCGAGCACGGCGACGGTGGCCGATCCCAGCGAGGCGGAGAAGATCGTGGGAATGTGCCAGGCCGAGTTCGGCCGGGTCGACGGCCTGGTCAACAACGCCGGGCTCAACTACGAGACGCTGCCGTGGGAGGACGAGCCGGAATCCATCCGGCGGATCGTCGAGGTCAACCTGCTGGGAGTCATATACACCGGAATGGCCGCGATGCGCGTGATGCGCGAGCAGGGCCACGGCTCGATCGTGAACATTTCGTCAGGGGCGTTTCTCGGCCAGCGCAAACTCGCCACCTACTCGGCCACCAAAGGCGCGGTGGCCTCGCTCAGCTCGTCGTGGGCCCTCGACCTGGAAGGGGACAACATCCGGGTCAACGCCGTCTGCCCGGTCGCCCACACCCGGATGGTGTGGAAGTCGGAGCGCTCGCTGCGGGCCATCCCCGCCGACCGCACCCCCGGCAAGGTCGCGCCGCTCGTGCTGTTCCTGCTCAGCGACGCGGCCCACGGCATCACGGGCCAGATCGTCCGGTGCAACGGCCGGCAGCTGCACCTCGTCGGCCACCCGTACTTCAAGCAGCCGATCCTGGAGAGCGACACCTGGGACACCGCGTCGGTGAAGCGGGCGTTCGACGGCGTGCTCCAAGCCCACCTGGAACCGTTCGGCCTGGAGAAGCGCATGCCGCCGCGGCTGCGCGAGCTGGTGGAGCCCGGCCGCACGGCCTGAGCCGCGACCCGGTGGTGGAGCAGGGGAAGCGCCTTGGCGGACCGGCGCTTCCCCGCTCTGCGGCCAGGTTCACCTGTTTGCCCGCCCCTCAACCGCTCCCAGCGCGGTGATCACACCTTCGGGTGATCGCCTGATCGGTGGGTCTTCCTGCGACGATGCTGGACGTGGGCACGCGCACACCCCGGGTCACGGACTGGCGGCTGGTGGTGCAGTCGCGGCTCGACCGCGTGCGCGCCGACCTCGCCGCGCTCGGCCCGCCGGACCCGCTCGACCCGGAGAGCGACCAGTGGCGCGCGGTGGCCGAGCAGGAGGCCGCCACGGTCGAGGACATGATCACGCGCGCCGAGTCGCGGTGGCGGACGGTCGCGTCGTGGTGGTCGGGCTGGCACATCGAGCGCGCCTGGCGGTCGCTGCACGAGGCCGAGATCGCGGTCGTGGCCGCGGGCAACGGGTTCCTCGGGCGGCTGCCGGGGCTCAAGGCCCGGGTCGCGGAGAACCTCGACGAGGACGACCCGCGCCGCGTCGCGCTGGAGGAGCTGCGGCCCGGCGAGTTCCCCCTCTCCGTCGAGCGGGAGATCGTGGTCGACGCGCTGAGGGCCGCGTTCGACGCCTCCGACTTCGCCCACGCCGGGTCGCGGGCGCTGCGCAACAAGCTGATCGCCACGTCCGTGGTGCTGTTCGTGGTCAACACCGCGCTCGGTGTCATCGGCCTGCTCAAGCCCGGCCTGATCCCGATGTGCGTGAGCGCGGAGAAGCTGCCGACGGTGTGCCCGTCGGGCAAGTCGGCGACCGGCGCGGACGTGTGGCTGTCGCAGGTGTTCGGCGCGTTCGGGGCGGTCCTGTCGGCCGTCGTGCTGCTCCTGCGCCGCCGGCCCAGCCTCTCGCCGTACGTGATGGTCGGCTACCAGGCGCTGATCAAGGTGCTGCTCGGCGCGGCGCTCGCGGTGGTCGGCATCCTGGGCCTGGGCGCGGGCGTGACGACCGGCCTCATCGGCGTGGCGTCCCAGGCCGCGCTGCTGCTGTGGGCCGTGATCCTCGGGTACGGCCAGCAGGTCGCGACCCGCCTGCTCGACACCTACACCGACCGGGTGATGGACCAGGCCCGGCCGCTGCCCCGGCTGGAACGGCAGCGCTAGCGGCGCGACCGCAGGGTCGAGATGACGTCGGGGTCCCACCGGTGCGTGCGGATCAGCCGGTACCGCTCCGCCGCCACCCACAGGTACGCCTCGGTCTCCGTGCGGTCGCCCACCAGGTCCGCCTGCCGCAGCATCCCGACCACCGGCTGGTACTCCTCGGCGTACCAGCGCCCGGCGACCGCGGCCCGGTCCAGGAGCACGCCCTCGTCCTGCATCAGCCGGAAACCCCACGCCTCCACGTGCTCGCCCAGCTCGGCGTAGTCCCACGGGTCCGACAGCAGCACGGCCGCCCGCGCCTGCCCGCCCAACGGCACCCGCTCCAGGAACAGCCGCCGGTAGTCCTTCACGATCAGGTCGCCGCGGTGCCGGATGCCGTGCGCCGCGATCCGCGTCACGACCTCGGTCACGTACGCGTCGATCACCTCCAGCCCCAGCGCGTGCGCCACCGACACCCGGTGGTGCCCGTCCTGGACGAAGTGCAGGTCACCCACCCGGTACACCTCGATCGGCGGCACCGCCTCGCCCCGCCGCTGCGCCAGCGCCAGCCGCTGCCACCGCTCCCGCACCCGCGCCGACGTCGGCCGGAACCGGCGGTCGAAGTCACGGGTCCGGTCCACGCTGCCGACGATCGAGTCCAGCCGGACCGCGCGCAGCCCGAGCCGCCGCTCGCCGAGCATCCCCAGCGACTCGACCACCTCGTGGAACGGCAGCATGATGTTCACGTCGTCCGGCTCGCGGCGCAGCCAGGCGGCCAACCGCGACAGCACCTGGCGGCGGCGGGCGCGCTGGAAGTCGTTCTCCGCGTCGGCCTGCGGGAAACCGGTGTCACGGGGCACGGCACTCCTCCTCAGGGCACTGGGACGTCCAAGACCTGGTAACCCACGACGTTCACCACGCGGGTCGAGCCGAGCACGCGGTCCGGCTTCACCTGGCCGTGCGGGTGGATGTGCCCGTGCAGCATGACCGGTGGCCGCAACCGCCGCACGGCCTCGTGCAGGCAGGCGAACCCCCGGTGGGGCGGGTCGGGCTCGTCGCCGCAGCCCAGCGGCGGCGAGTGGGTGAGCAGCACGTCCACCCCGCGCCCGTCGCGCAACCGCCGCCACCGGGCCGCCCGCAGCACGCGGCGCAGCCGACGCGCCTGCTGCCGCTCGGTCCACTGGTTCGGCCCGCCGCTGTACCGGACGGACCCGCCGAGCCCGGCGATCCGCAGCCCGGCGACGTCCACCACCCGCTCGTCCGCGTTCACGCCGCCCGCCGGACCGGGCCAGCGCGCCGGCAGGCCCGCCTTCGTCCACAGTCCCCGGACGTCGGTGTACCCGGTCAGGTCCGCGTCGTGGTTGCCCGGCACGAACACGCACGGCCGGTCCAACGCGCCGGCCAGGAACTCCAGGTAGTCGAACGGCAGGTCGCCGGCCGCCACGACGAGGTCGACGTCGTGGCGGCGCACCCGGTCGGTCCACAGCGCCTCGACCACCTCGTCCGCCACCGCGAGCACCCTCGGCATCCACCGAGCCTAAGCGCCGGCGCGGTCGGAGACACCTCGTCGGTGAAAGGGTGAACCACGCCTTCCTCCCCCTGCCGCACAAGGGAAATCGGGCTAACGTCACAGGGTGCTCGCCGAGCTGTTCCTCGACGCGTCCCGCGCCTGCGAAGTCCACAGCCCGCTCACCCGCACCCTGCTGGTGGCCGCGGCGGACGACCTGGCCCGCGGCGGCATCACCGCGCGGGTGATGGCGGGCGCCGAGTGCGACCGGCACGGCACCGTGCCCGGCCTGCGGTTCGCCGGCGCCCTGCACCGGCTCGTCCTGGAGGGCCGCGCGCCCACGCTGGCCAAGCACTACCCGACGGTCGGCGGCAGGCCCGACCTCGACACGCTCTGGGACGACGCGCGGACCGTGCTGCACGAGCACACCGACGAGCTGCACGCCCTGGTCACGTCCACGGTCGTGCAGACCAACGAGCCGGGCCGCAGCGCGCCCCTGTTCGGCGGCCTGCAGACCGCCACCCACCTGGCCGCGGCCGAGGTCGGCAGGCGTGCCACGTTCCCGATCCGCCTGCTGGAGGTCGGCGCGTCCGGCGGCCTGAACCTGCGCCCGCACCACGTCGCCTACCGGGTCGACGGCGAGGTGTTCGGCGACCCCGGCAGCCCGTTCGCCCTCGACCCGCGGTGGACCGGCAGGCCGCCCGTCGACCTGCGCCACAACCTGCGCCTGGTCCGGCGCGCGGGCTGCGACCTCAACCCGGTGGACGTGTCCACAGAGGACGGGCGGCTGCACCTGTCGTCGTTCGTCTGGGCCGACCAGCAGGCCCGCTTCGACCGCCTCCAGGCCGCCGTGGAGCTCGCGCGGCTCGACCCCGTCCCGGTGCGGCGGGCGACCGGCCCCGAGTGGCTGGCCGAGCAGCTGGCCCGCCCGGAGCGCGACGTGCTGACCGTCGTCTGGCACTCGGTCGTCTGGCAGTACGTGTCACCGGCCGACCGCGCCATGGGCCGCGCGATCCTGGCCGACGCCGCCTCCCGGGCCACCCCGATGGCGCCGCTGGCGCTGCTGGTCTACGAGCCGCGCCGCACGCACACCGCGGGCGCGTACGAGTTCCGGCTGCTGCTCAAGCTGTGGCCGGCGGGCGTCTCGCTGCGCCTGGGCACGGGTGTGGGGCACGGCATCCCGTTCACCTGGGACACCGCGCCCTGGAACTGAGCGGTCAGCTCCCGTTCGCGATCAGCAGGGTCACCGTGGCGAGCCAGCCGATCAGGAAGGTGAGCACCCAGAACCGCAGGTTCGTGAACATCCTGGACATGGGGGGACATCCCGTCGCGGGAAGGGGAGGGAGGGGGTCTACAGCCAGCGGTTGCGACGGAATATTCGGTACAGGGTGAGGCAGACCACGAGGATCACGGCGATCACCATGGGGTAGCCGTACTTCCAGTGCGTCTCCGGCATGTAGTCGAAGTTCATGCCGTACACGCCGACCACCATGGTCGGCACGGAGATGATCGCCACCCACGCGGCGAGCTTGCGCATGTCCGAGTTCTGCTGGAGCGTGATCTTCGCCAGCACGGCGTTGACCAGCGTGGTCAGCAGCTCGTCGAAGTTGATCACGCGTTCGGACACCTCGGTGAGGTGGTCGTCCACGTCGCGGAAGTAGGAGCGCACCTGCTCGGGGATCAGCGGGGTGTAGCCCTCCGCCAACCGCCGCAGCGGCACGGCCAGCGGCATCACCGCCCGGCGCAGCTCCAGCACCTCGCGCTTCATCAGGTAGATCTGGTCGGCGCTGACCCGGCTGCGCGGCTGGAAGACCAGCGCCTCCATCTGGTCGATGTCGTCCTCGATGTGGTCGGTCACGTCGAGGTAGTTGTCGACCACGTGGTCGGCGATCGAGTACAGCACCGCGGCCGGCCCCGAGCGCAGCCGGTCCGGCTCCTCCTCCAGCTCGCGCCGCACGGCCGCCAGCCCCGAGTGGTTGCCGTGCCGGACCGTCACCACGAAGTCGCGGCCCAGGAACACCATGATCTCGCCGCTCTCGACGATCTCGTTGGCGGTGTCCGGCGACGAGTTCTGGATGTACCGGACCGTCTTGAGCACCATGAACAGCATGTTGTCGTAGCGCTCGAGCTTGGGCCGCTGGTGCGCGTGCACGGCGTCCTCGACGGCCAGCTCGTGCAGCCCGAACGTGTCCGCGACGCCCTGGATCTGCTCCTCGTCCGGCTCGTGCAGCCCGATCCAGACGAACCCGTCGCCGCGCTTGCGCACCTCCTCGACCGCGTCGACGTGCGACCAGCGGCCGGGCAGGCGCGTGCCGTCGACGTACACGCCGCAGTCCACGACGTACCGCGCCAGCGGCACGGGGATGGGCACCGCGGGTCGGTCCTGCGCGCGGCCTCTCAGGCCGCCGAGCGAGGGCAAGCTGGGCACGGGTCCTCCAGGTGGGGAGCGTCGACTCGACGAACGACGACGGCACGTCCCGACCGGTACCGCTGGGCCTAGCTGTGGAAAGCCGGCTCCCCGATGAGGACGCGCGAGGTACTCGCAGGATGGGGGTCGTTACTCATCGGTAGTCCTCACCTCCTCGGGTCGGCTGGCCGCGGCGGTGTAGTCGCTCACAGACCAGTTGCCGAGGGTACTCCCCCGGTGCTCACACTGTCGTCCCGGTCGGCGTGGTCCTCGATCACACCGACCTCACACTGGTAGCCGGCCAACGGAGGCGTGCGGTGCAGTTCGGGCGTTACTACGAGGAGTTCGAGGTCGGCGCGGTCTACAAGCACTGGCCCGGCAAGACGGTCACCGAGTACGACGACCACCTGTTCTGCCTGCTCACGATGAACCACCACCCGCTGCACCTGGACGCGCACTACGCGGCGGAGACCACCGACTTCGGCAAGAACGTCGTCGTCGGCAACTACGTCTACTCGCTGCTGCTGGGCATGTCGGTGCCCGACGTGTCGGGCAAGGCCATCGCCAACCTGGAGGTGGAGTCGCTCAAGCACGTCAAGCCCACGTTCCACGGCGACACCATCTACGGTGAGACCGAGGTGCTGGACAAGACGCCGTCGAAGTCCAAGGACGACCGCGGCGTGGTCTACGTCGAGACGCGCGGGTACAAACAGGATGGAACGGTCGTCTGCGTGTTCCGCCGGAAGGTCATGGTGCCCAAGCGCTCCTACGGCGAGGCGCGCGGCGGCGAGCAGCCGGGCAGGCCCGAACCCAAGGAGTGACGTGACCTCGCTGGATCTGGTGCGGCAACGACTGGCCCGGTTCGCGAAGAGCGAGGCGCACGGCGTCTCGCCGCTCTACGAGCACCTGGCCTCGCACGCCGCCGACGATCCGGAGGTCGCCGGCCTGCTGACCGCCGCCCCGGAGCGGTTCGCGCACGCGACCCTGCTCCTGGCGGCGGCGCACCGGCTGGTGCAGGCCGAGCCGTTCCACGAGCTGTCCAACTACTACCCGTCGCTGGGCGGCACGTACGGGGCGGACGAGAGCACCTGGCGGTTGTTCCGGGAGTTCGTGCTGGAGCGGGCCGACAAGGTGCGCGAGCTGGTCGCCACCAGGACCGTGCAGACCAACGAGGTGCGGCGGGCCACGCTCGTGTACCCGGCGTTGGCGCGGGTCAAGGGGCCGGTCGGGCTGCTGGAGGTCGGCTGCTCGGCCGGCCTGCTGCTCGGCCTGGACCAGTACGGCTACCGCTACCAGACCCAGCAGGCGGGCCAGCTCGTCGCGGGACCCGCCAAGGCGGCGCTCGGGCTGCACTGCGCGCTGGAGCTCGCGCCCGGCGCGGAGCTGCCGAAGATCCCCAAAACGGTGAAGATCGCGGCCAAGGTGGGGCTGGACCGGGCGCCCGCCGACCTGACCGACGAGGACACGTACGCGTGGCTCGAGGCGTGCGTGTGGGCCGACCAGCCGGAGCGGCTGCGGCTGTTCGGCGTGGCCGCCACCGTGCAGCGCAAGTCGCCGCCCGAGTTCGTGGTCGGCGACGCGGTGGCGGACCTCGGCAAGGCCGCCGACCGCGTGCCCGATGACCTGCCGCTGGTGGTCCTGACCAGCAACGTCCTGCCGTACGTCGCGGGGGAGGAGTTCGTCGGCGCGCTGCGCGGGCTCGGCCGCCCGGTGTGGTGGTTGAGCCACGAGGGGTACGCGGCGGGCCTCGTCCACGTGCTGCCGGGGCGGGACGACCTGCGGCCCGGCGCGGACGAGCCGGCGTTCGGCGTGGTCGGGCTGGTCCGGTTCGAGGACGGCGAGGTGCGGTCGGCGCAGGCGTTGGCCAGGACGGCTCCGCACGGCCAACGGTTGGTGTGGCTCCCCTGATCGGGGGAGCCGATCACGAACGGGGGAGTTGGCCCCAGGCGTCGAGGGTCTCGCGGAGCATCCCGGTCAGTGGAAGTGTGGCCAAGATCGCAGCGTCCACCCAGCGCGCGTCCACCGCGTCGTCGCCTGGTCGGAGGACGCCGGATCGCACCTGGCAGGCGTAGTCGTGGATCTCGTAGACACCGCGTGGCGCCGGGCGGGTGACGCTGCCGATCAACGCCCCGACGGTCACGGAGAGTCCCGTTTCCTCGCGCAGTTCCCGCACAATTGCGGTCTCGTCGGATTCGCCGGGCTCGACTCGGCCACCCGGTATCGACCACAGTCCCTCACCTGGAGCATTGCCCCTCCTCACGAGTAGCAGTCGCCCGTTCGGGTCGTGCACGATGCCGCCGACACAGCGGATCCGGGGCTCACGTTCGGCCGTCACGATTACCAAGCGTAGTCACACCGGGTTGGCGGTGCAGGACGCTGACCCAAGTGCGGTACAAATCTCCCGACGTGTCGCGGAGTGCGGTACAACGGTTTTCACTGGCGCCAAACGGGTGCGGTAGCGAACGGGGTTGATCACCGTGAATCTGAAGAAGATTCTCACTTTCGCCGGGGTCGGCTTGGTCCTGTTCTTCCTCATCGCGGAGCCTCAGCAGGCGGCTCAGCTGGTGCAGAACATCCTGGGCACCCTGCGGGAAGCCGCTGAGGCGCTCATCACCTTCGTGAAACAATTGTTCTGAGTCGACCGGCTCCTCCCTCCCACGGCGAGAGGTCGAAGGCATGTTCGCACCACGGGACCCCGACGAGTACCTGCTCCCCACGGAGCGTCGGGTCATCCGGGTACGCAGGCACTGGAGCAGTCTGCTCTGGGATCTCCTCGAGGCGGGCGCGCTGCTCGCCGGCGCGATGATGATCTCGTACCTGCTGCCCGACAACGCGGGCATCATCCAGAACATCCTCTGGTACGCCTCGCTGTTCGTGCTGCTCAGGCTGGCCTACTTCGTCATGGAGTGGTGGGTGGAGCGGATCGTCGTCACCGACAAGAGGTTCATGATCTCCTCGGGGGTCTTCGAGACCAAGGTCGCCATGATGCCGATCAGCAAGGTCACCGACCTCACCTACGAGCGTTCGGTGCTCGGGCGCATGTTCGGCTTCGGCACCCTGGTCGTGGAGTCGGCGGGTCAGATCCAGGCCCTCAACCGGATCGAGTACCTGCCCAACCCCGAGGAGGTCTACGACGCCATCTCGGAGCTGACCTTCGGCGACAAGAAGGCCCAGGCGGAGCGCTTCTCGATGATCAAGGCGCAGCGGGCGGCGCGCGGCAAGAAGATGGTGCCGTAGCCCGGAGCAGGCCGTCGTGGAGACTGGCAGGGTGCGCATCGACCTGCACACCCACTCGACCGAGTCCGACGGCACCGACACGCCCGCGGAGTTGGTGGCGGCCGCGGCCGCCACCGGCTTGACCGCGGTCGCGCTCACCGACCACGACACCGCAGCGGGCTGGGCGGAGGCGGCCAACGCGCTGCCACCCGGCTTGAAGCTGGTGCGCGGCGCCGAGCTGTCCTGTGCCTCCGACGACGGCCGGGGCCGGGTCATCACCGTCCACCTGCTCGCCTACCTGTACGACCACACCTCGCCCGCGCTGGTCGAGGAGCAGCTGCGGCTGCGCCTCGAACGGCGGCACCGGCTGCGCCGGATGGCCGAGCGGATGGTCGCCGACGGGTTCCCCATCGACCCCGACGAGCTGATGGCGGCCATGCCGACCGACGCGCCCGCCGGACGTCCGCACCTCGCCATGGCGTTGATCCGGGCCGGCGTGGTGTCCACGGTCGACGAGGCGTTCGCCCGCTACCTCACGGGCGGCCGGTACTACGTGCCGCGCACCGACACGCCCGTGGCGCGGGCGATCGAGATGATCACGGAGGCGGGCGGGGTGACCGTCCTGGCACACCCCTTCGCGACCTCGCGCGGCCCGATCGTGACCGACCAGGTGGTGGCCGACCTGGCCGGCCTGGGGCTGGCCGGCGTCGAGGTCGACCACCCCGACCACGACCCGGCGACGCGGGTGCGGCTGCGCGGCCTGGCGGGGGAGCTGGGCCTGCTGACCACGGGGTCCAGCGACTACCACGGCACCAACAAGACGGTGCGGCTCGGCGCGGAAACCACGTCACCGGACGTGCTGGACGCCTTGGCCGATCGGGCAACCGGGTGCAAGGTGCTGGTCGGTTGACCCGTCAGGATCCCTCTCGGATCCCTCGGTCGACCACCGAACCGCGAGGTCGCCCGCGACGCCGGAGGCGGCGCATCCAACACTGTCGGACCCCCTCGGTAGCGTGAGGGCGTGCAGGAACAGCTGGGGTTCGACTTCGGGGCGATGCCGAAGAAGCTCGTGCGGGTGACGCCGGCGAAGCTCGCCACGTGGGCCGACTGCCCGCGTCGCTTCCGCATGGCCTACCTCGACCGGCCGTCGCCGCCGCGCGGTGGGGCGTGGGCGCACAACACCCTGGGCGCGGTCGTGCACAACGCGTTGAAGGCGTTGTTCGACCTGCCCGCCCAGCGCCGCACGCCCGAGCAGGCGGTCGCGCTGCTGCACCGCCAGTGGAAGAACGACGGGTTCCGGGACGCCGAGCAGGCGGGCGTGTACCGGGACCGGGCGGTCGGGTGGGTGCGCGACTACGTCACCGAGCTGGACACGTCGATCGAGCCGGTCGGCATCGAGCGCTGGGTGTCCACGCCCACGTCGAAGATCGTCGCCGAGGGCCGCGTCGACCGGATCGACCTGCGCGACGGCGAGCTGGTGATCGTCGACTACAAGACCGGGCGGCACGCGCTGACCGTGGACGACGCGCGGGGCTCGCAGGCGCTGGCCCTGTACGCGCTGGCGGCCCGGCGGACGCTGCGCAAGCCGTGCCACCGGGTCGAGCTGCACCACCTGCCCACGGGCACGGTGTCGGTGTGGGAGCACACCGAGGAGAGCCTGGGGCGGCACGTGTCGCGGGCCGAGGAGGCGGCGGACGAGCTGCGGCTGGCCACCGACACGCTGGAGGCGGGCGGCGACCCGGAGATCCTGTTCCCGCCGCGCACCGGCAACCAGTGCACGTGGTGCGACTTCCGCCGGTCGTGCCCCGCAGGTCAACGCGCGGCGCCCTCGCTCGACCCGTGGGCGCTGCTCGCGCCGTAGAGTTGGCCGCGTGACGATGGTGGACAGCGGACCCGAACCACGCCTGGCCAGGCTGTGGCGCGGCGTCAGCGGCGCGCTCGCCGTCGGCTTGGTGCTGCTGACGTTGGGCTTGATCGGCGTGCAGGTCTACGCGGGCTCCCGCGACCTGCCCGGACCGGGGCTGGACGTGGTGGCCGGGCACGGCGTGGCGGCCGTCGCCGCGGTGGTGGCGCAGGTCGTGGCCGACCGGCGCCGGGGCTGGGCGGTGGCGTTGTGCGGCCTGCTGGTCGTGCTGCTGGCGGCGTCGACCCTGTGGTTCTTCTGGTGGGCGTGACCTGATCGCGGCGCGCGGTCAGGAGAGCCAGGCGCGCCAGGTCGGCAGGAGCGTGGCCAGCAGGGCGTCCGGCGCCTCGGTGTTCGGGTTGTGCATGACGCCGGGCAGCACGGCGAAGTCCGCGTCGAGGCGTTCGGCCATGTCCCGCTGGCTCGCGGCCGACCAGGCGTCGTCCAGGTCGCCGCACACCACCAGGCACGGGATCCCGCCGGACCGGGCGACCCGGGCCAGCTTGGCGACCAGGTCCGGTTCGGCGCGCAGCGCCTCGCCCATGCCGAGCAGCCCGACGGGTGACGAGCGGACGAACCGCTCGCGGTAGAAGTCCTTCAGCTCCTGGGGGACCATCCGCCAGCGCGGGTTGAGCGCCTGGCGGGTCTCGTTGACCTCGTGCGACGCCTCGACGCCCTGCTCGCGGAGCACGATCTCGCCGTAGTCCAGCGCGGTGCGGCGCTCGCCCGGCGGCAGCTCGGACGGGCCGGACGCCATCAGCGTCAACCCCGAGACGGGCGCGCCCGCCAGCACCGCGCCGCGAGCCACGAGTCCACCGAACGAGTGACCCAGCAGCAGCACCCGCCTGCCCTCGGCGGCCAGTTTCGCGACCAGTTCGGCCACCGACGCGCCCAGCGCCTCGGGCCGGTAGTCGGATTCGAGGAGCGGGCCGGCCGACTCGTACTGGCCAGGCAGGTCGATCGCCACGACCTCGATGCCGGCGTCGGCTATCGGGTCGACCAGCGGCGCGAAGTCCTCCTTGGATCCCGTGTAGCCGGGGACGAGGAGCGCCGTCGCGCCGAGGTCGAGTCCGGCGGCGGGGGCGTGCAGGGCCGCGATCGGTCCGTGCCTGCCGGGCAGGTCCACGCGTTGCGCCCGGTGCGGGCTGAACTGCGAGTGCACGTCTCGCAGTCTGCCGCACCGGCCGCGTGGGCGCGTTACCGCAGTGCGACGAGCGTGCCGCCGCGCTGCTCCAGCACGACCGGGCCCTCGGTGGCCATCTCGATCGGGCCGGTGTGGTCGCCGCGGTCGACCGGGACCGAGGCGATCTCCTCGCCGGTGATCTGGTCGAGCACCTTCAGCCCGGCGTCGACCGGCAGCAGCAGCCGCCCGGCGAGCGTGGTGCCCGCGCCGAGGGTGTCGTTCGCGGTCCACAGCGGGTTCAGCTCGGTCAGCGACAGCGCGACCGTCTTCGACCCGGTGAACCAGTAGACGTTCGCGGTGCTGGTGAACGTCGACGCCACCCGTCCGGGCGGGTCGCCCGCGAGCTCCTCGGCGGTGACGTCGACCGGGTAGCTGCCGATCGAGGCGCCGGTCTCGGAGTCGAACACCACGATCCGGCCCGGCACGGCCAGCGCGACCCGGTTCGCCGTCACGGCGATCACCCGGGCGCCGTTCTCGCCGGTCACGGTGGAGCTGATGACCTGCGGCTCGTCGGACTTCTCGGGGTTGGGCTTGAGGATGGTGAGGCGGTCGGACGGGTCGAGGGCGGGGCAGCGCTCGATCAGTGCGATCTTGCCGCCGGTGACCGCGAACGAGTGGTACGTGCAGCCGGTGCGCGGCTGCTTGTTCGGGTTCACGATCGCGCGCAGGGCGCCGTACTCCATCGAGCGGACCAGGTCGTCGCGGCGGTAGACCTCGACGTACGTGCCGCCGGTGGTGAGCACGTGCGAGCCCTCGTTCAGCAGGCGGGTGCCGAGCTCGGCGTCGCCGTTGCGCTGCGGTCCGCGCTTGCCGGAGGCGTTCTCGAGGGTGGTGACCTCGGAGCAGTTGGTGTCCTTGCGGTGCACCGCGAAGATCCGGCCCCAGGCCGTGGAGACGGTGCACAGGGGCAGGTCGCGGGCGTAGCGCCAGCGGACGTCGCCGGTGAGCGCGTCGCGGCCGACGACCTCGCCGCCGTCGCCCGTGACGACGACCGAGTCGAGGTTCACCGGGACCGGCGTCGCGCTGCTGGGGGCGCGCCAGATCTCGGACAGCGTCGGCGGCATCGCGGTGGCGGGCTGCAGCGGGGTGATCTCGGACGGGCCGGTCTGGCTGACGGTGTTGCGGGCGTCGCTGGTCAGCCACAGCACGAGGCTCGCCACCAGCACCGCGACCACGACCAGGGTCAGGCCGATGAAGTCGCCCCTGGTGCGCCAGGACCTGGACGGCACCGGCTCGTGCGGCTCGGTGCCGTGCGGCTCGTCGTCGTGCTGTCCGCCGCCGTCGTGCGGCTCGACCTGGGGTTCGACGGGCTTCGCCAGGACGTCTTCCTCGTCCAGCACGACCTGCCCGTTCGAATCCGCCTGCTCCGGCTGGCCCACTGCCCGGCTCCCGATGGTCGGTGATCTATCGCGTTCGGTCTGGCGACATGCTGCCACCACCGGGAAGAGGTCGGTGTGAGGCGGCGGCACCTACCGTTCCCCGCGGCGTTCCGCTACCCGCGGCCCACCCGTTCCGGCGCGGTGCTGACGCGGCTCCGGCGCGGCCCTGACCGCGCCGGCGCGAGCCGCTTCCGGCCCTTGCGCTGCGGGCCGCCTCCGGCGGTTCCGGCCCTTGCGCCGCAGGCCGTTGCAGGCGGCTTCGCCCGTTGCGCCGCGGGCCGTTGTCCAGCCAACCCTGCCGTTCCGGCGCGGGCCGTGTCCAGCGGCTCGACCGTTGCGGCGTGGGCTGGTGCTATCCACGGCCTGGCCCGGGTCCGTTCACCCGGGCTGGTCCGGCCCGGCTCCGTGGACCCGGCTTGGCCCACCCCTGGGTCCGTCCACCGCTGTCCGGTGTTCGGGCCGGGCGTCGTGCCGTGCCCGGCGGGGTGGCCTGCCGTCCGTTCCGGCGGCCCGGTGGCCGCTGGTCCGAGTCTCCCCGTCCGTCCCGTCCTGGTGGCCCGGTCGCCGTGGCGGGCGGCGGGTGGGTGGCCCAGGGATCCGGGTTGGTTCGGGGCTCCTCGTTTTCAACCGAGGTCCGGTAACAGTGTTTCCGTACATTTTCGGGCGATGATCACCCGATCGTGTTGCGGTCGAGTCGGGCAGCGCTTGGGTTGCGCTGCCCACCACGATTGTTCCCTACTCGGCCGGTGCCGACTCCGCCGACTCGCCGCCCGTGCGGCGACGCCTGCGCCTGCGGGGGCGGTCGGGGTCGGCGGTGGACGAAGTCGAAGACGACTCCGGCGCGCCCGCGGTGACCTCGGCCGACGCCTCGGTGGTCGCGCCGTTCTCGCCGGCCGCCGACACGCCACCACGACTGCGGCGGCGCTTGCGCGGCCTGGTGCCGCCCTCCTCGCCCGACCCGGAGCCGGTGGTGCTGCCGCCGCCGTTGCCGGACTCGGTGGCCGGGGCCGCGTCGCCCGCCCGGCCGCTACGCCGGCGCTTGCGCGTCTTCTTCTCGCCCTTCAGGTTCTCCTCCGGCTCGGCCTCCAGGCCCGCGCGCGTGCGCAGCCCCAACGGCAGCCGACCGGTCGAGCCCGCCGGGATGTCCAGGTCCGCGAACAGGTGGTCCGACGTCGAGTACGTCTCCACCGGCTCCGGCTTGCCCAGGTCGAGCGCGTCGCTGATCATCTTCCACCGGGGCATCTCGTCCCAGTCGACCAACGTGACCGCGACGCCCGTGCGCCCCGCCCGACCCGTGCGGCCGATGCGGTGCACGTAGGTCTTCTCGTCCTCGGGGCACTGGTAGTTGATCACGTGCGTGACGCCCTCGACGTCGATGCCGCGCGCCGCCACGTCGGTGGCCACCAGCACGTCGATCTTGCCCGAGCGGAACGCCCGCAGCGCCTGCTCGCGCGCGCCCTGCCCCAGGTCACCGTGCACGGCCGCCGCGGCGAAACCGCGCTCGACCAGGTCGTCGGCCACCTTCTGGGCGGTGCGCTTGGTCCGGGTGAACACCATCGACAGGCCGCGCTCACGGGCCTGCAACGCCCGCGCCAGCAGCTCCGACTTGTCCAGCGCGTGCGCCCGGTAGACGAACTGCTCGGTGCGCTCGTGGATGGCGCCCGCGTCGTTCTCCTCCGCCCGCACGTGCGTGGGCTGGTTGAGGAACGTGCGGGCCAGCGTGATGATCGGGCCGGGCATGGTCGCCGAGAACAGCATGGTCTGCCGCTCGTCGGGCACCATGCGCAGGATCCGCTCGATGTCGGGCAGGAAGCCCAGGTCGAGCATCTCGTCGGCCTCGTCCAGCACCAGCCCGCGCACCTTGCCGAGCACCAGGTGGCGCTGCTCGGCCAGGTCGAGGAGCCGGCCGGGCGTGCCGACGACCACGTCGACGCCCTTGCGCAGCGCCGCGATCTGCGGCTCGTACGGCCGGCCGCCGTAGATGGCCAGCACGCGCACGTTGAGGTGCTTCGCCGCGTCGGTCAGGTCGTGGGTGACCTGAAGGCACAGCTCACGCGTCGGCACGACCACCAGCGCCTGCGGCGTGCCGTCACCGGGCGTGACGATGCGCTGGAGCAGCGGGATGCCGAAGCCCAGCGTCTTGCCGGTGCCGGTGCGGGCCTGGCCGATGACGTCGTCGCCGGCCAGCGCCAGCGGCAGCGTCAGCTCCTGGATGGCGAACGTGCGGTGGATGCCCGCCTCGGCCAGGGAGCGCACGATCTCCTCGCGCACGCCGAGCTCGCCGAACGTGGGCGCATCGGGTTTGACCGGGGCGTCGGCCACGAGCGGGTGCGAGGTGTCGTCTTCCGGGACACCCGCCTCGCTGTGCTCCAAGGCCACCGGGTCGATATGGGTCTCTTCGTTCGTCGCGGTCAGGATGATCGCCTCTCTCGTACCAGCGCGCCACGGCCTGTACGGGCCGCTCGACCGCGTCACCGCCACTCGGGCCACCGCAAGGGGCCGGGCGGGTCGCGGGAGGGCCAGCGAGGTGTGTGCGCGCACCCTCTCCTGGCGGCACGGTGCCGCCGCAGTTCAGCCTTCGGCACCGCTGCGAGCCCCCACTGGGCCGCGCCGCGCCGGGCGTCATCTGTCGAGTCTACCCGCCGACTAGGCCGATCGGGGTGGTTCGCGGCGTCGAGTGCGGTTTCGCGTGCCCAGGGTGTTGTCAACGACACCCGACTAGGCTCCGTGGCATGAGCGACCCGGGAGTGGATGCAGCGGTGGGCCAGGTTGCGGTGGGTGACGGTGGCCAGGTGGCGGAGGGTGTCGTCGACCTCCTCGGCGCGCTCGCGTACGGCGAGCTGTCGGCGTTCGACCGGCTCGCCGAGGACGCCAGGACCGCGCCCACGCTGTCCGGGCGCGCCGCGCTGTCGCAGATGGCGGCGGCCGAGATCGGTCACTACGCGCTGCTGGACCGGTACCTGGCCGAGCGCGGCCACTCGCTGGAGGAGGCCATGCGGCCGTTCGCCGCGGGCTTCGACGGCTTCCACGCCTCCACGGCGCCGCGCACGTGGCTGGAGTCGCTGGTGAAGGCCTACGTCGGGGACGCCCTGGCGGCCGACTTCTACCGCGAGGTCGCCGAGTGGCTGGACGAGCCGACCAAGGAGCTGGTGCTCGCGGTGCTGGCCGACACGGGCCACTCGGCGTTCGCCGAGCGCGAAGTCCGGTCCGCCTGCGACGACGACCCGAAGCTGCGAGACCGCCTCACGTTGTGGGGTCGCCGGCTGCTCGGCGAGGCGTTGACGCAGGCCCAGTACGTGGTGGCGGAGCGCGATGGGCTCGCGGAGCTGATCGTGCGCGGCTCGGGCGACCTGGCGGGCATCGCGGCGCTGTTCCGACGCCTCCAGCAGAGCCACACGCGACGCATGGCGGCGCTCGGGCTCGGCTAGGGTTGGTGTTCGAAAGCCATCAACGCCGCACGGAGGTCAGCGTGGAGGTCAGGGTCGGGATCGCGGACAGCCCGCGGGAGCTCGTGGTGTCCAGCGGGCTCACCCCCGAAGAGGTCGAGGCGCAGGTCGCGGACGCGCTGAAGGCGGGCACCGGGCAGCTCGTGCTGGTCGACCAGAAGGGCGCCCGCTACGTGGTGCCCGCGGCTCGCATCGCGTACGTGGAGATCGGTCCGAGCGACTCGCGCCGGGTCGGGTTCGTCTCCGGCGACTGAGGCGTCCGCGCGGCACGCAGCCGAGCGAACTTCGCCGCCCGGGTGTCCGGGCACGAGAAGGGGCACCCGATCGGGTGCCCCTTCCGCGTTTCCCGCCCTGGTCAGCCCACCGTGAACGGCGGCGTTGAGGTGCCCGCCACGCGGTAGCGCCGCCAGGGGTCGGGGTCGGTCAGCGAACCGGTCGCCGAGCCGTCGGGCGTGCGCAGCAGCGCGGTCCGCGCACCACCCTCCACCAGCTCGGTGACCTGCTCGTTCGCGCCGACCCGGCCGTACCAGTGGTAGCGGCCGTCGATGGGCTGGAAGTAGCCGCGCAGCTCGACGCTGACCGGCACCTCCCGCTCGTCGAACACCAGCACGGCCGCGCCGGTGTACCCCTCTTCGTCGTGCTCGTGCTCTTCGGACATCACGCCTCCTCGACGTCGACGACCCGCAGCCGGGGTCCTTCGTGCCGGTCACCGTCGGTGAACCCGGTGGTCAGCGGCGCCTCCGGGTCGAGGTCCACGCCCGCGGAGCGGAGCAGGCCGTCGATGGCGTGCCAGATGATGGTGGTCAGGTAGTCGCTCAGGCTCGCCCGCGTCATCGACTGCCGGTCGAGCCACCAGTCGCCCGCGTTCTGCACCATGCCGACCAGCGCGTGCGCCCACGGCTCGGCGCCGCCGGAGTCCATGTCGAACGCCCGCAGGTAGTCGCCGAGCAGCCGGGCCAGGGCCGCCGCGATCAGCTGCTTGTCCTCGTTGACCACGTCCTGCTCGACCGGCCGGTCGGTGAACGACTTGCGCACCACGAACCGGTACAGGTTGGGGTGCTCCTCGATCACGGACAGGTACGCGTCGACGATGCCCTGGATGCGGGGGCGGATCGGACCGTCGAGGTCGATCGCGGGCCCCATCTTGTCCATGAGCATCTCGGTGCCGCGCCGGCCGACGGCGAGGTAGAGGTCGGACTTGTCGGCGAAGTGCCGGTAGAGCACCGGCTTGCTGACGCCCGCCTCGGCGGCGATCTCGTCCATGCCCACGTCCGGGCCGTGCTTGGCGACGGCGCGGATGGTGGCCTCCACGAATTCGGCGCGCCGCGCCTCGCGGTGCCCCTTCCACCGTTCCCGGCGGGCGTCGGTTCCGCCCTTGACAGTTCGAGCCATGTGACGCACGCTACCAGAAGTAACCGTTACCTCAAGTTACAGATAACTCGAGTTACAGATAACTCTCCCCGGGAGGGACCACCGATGACGAAGGCCTTGAAGGTCGCGGACCGCGAGAAGACCGCCGAGCGTCTGCTCAACTCCTCGGCCGACAAGTTCTACGACCCCGAGGTCGACATCGACTGGTCCGCGCCCCTGGTCGACGGCCTGCGGTACACGCCCGAGCACCGGTGCTCGCTGTACGGCACCGAGCTGTGGGACCGGATGAGCCCCGAGCAGCGCGTCGACCTGTCGCGGCACGAGGTCGCGAGCGTGGCCAGCGTCGGCCTGTGGTTCGAGATCCTGCTGATGCAGATGCTGCTCAAGGAGGTCTACCGCTCGGACCCGACGACCAAGCACGCGCAGTACGCGCTGACCGAGGTCGCCGACGAGTGCCGGCACTCGACGATGTTCGCCCGGATGGTCGAGGCGATCGGCTGCCCGCCCTACGGCCCCCGCCAGTACACCTACCAGCTGGGCAAGCTGCTGCCCGTGATCGGCTACGGGCCCGCCCTGTACGGGTCGATCCTGGTCGCCGAGGAGATGCTGGACCGGTTGCAGCGCGAGACGATGGCCGACGAGACCGTGCAGCCGCTGGTGCGCATGGTCAACCGGATCCACGTGCTCGAAGAGGCCCGGCACGTGCGGTTCGCGCGCGAAGAGGTCGTGCGCGGGATGGCGAAGCTGACCAAGAAGGAGCTGCCCTACCAGCGGTGGCTGCTCGCGACCACGTCGATGTTCATCACCCGGTCGCTGATCAACCCGGACGTGTACGCGGCCGTGGGGCTGGACAAGGACCAGGCGCACAAGGCCGCGCTGGGCAACCCGCACTGGCAGGAGAGCATCCGCTGGTCGGGCGAGCGGATCATGAAGTTCCTGGACGAGGTCGGGCTGGTCGGCAAGCCGGGCATGCGCGCGTGGCGCCGCTCGTTCCTGCTCGGATGAGGGCTCGGGTGGACGCGCCGGCCGTCGGGGGCGAGGGCCGCACGCGGGAGGCGGGCCCGCGGTTCGTGACCTCCGACGGCACGGCGCTGCACGTCGTGGACAGCGGGCCGCCGGACGCCGAGGTGACCACCGTGCTGCTGCACGGCTGGACGCTGGACCACACGTCGTGGGACTCGGTGGCGCCGGCGCTGCCGGGGCGCGTGCTGCGGTACGACCACCGGGGTCACGGCGCCTCGGCGCCCGCGCCGGTCGGGACGGCCACGATCGCGCGGTGCGCGGACGACCTGGCCGAGCTGGTGGCGGCCCGCGTGCCGACCGGGCGGCTCGTGCTGGCCGGTCACTCGATGGGCGGCATGACGATCATGGCGTTGGCCGAGCAGCACCCCTCGCTGCTCGACCGCGTGGACGGCGTCGTCCTGATCGCCACCTCTTCGGGTGAACTCGCCGGGTCGACGCTGGGGCTGCCTGGACCGTTCGGCCGGGCGTTCGTGGCGGGGGAGAAGGCCGTCAACCGGCAGATCGTCCGGTTGCGGCGGGCCGAGCTGCTCAAGCGCACCGAGGTGGTCCGGCCGGGCCTGCGGTGGCTGCTGTTCGGCAAGCGCCCGTCGTGGCGGGAGGTGGCGATGACGGCCGCGATGGTCGGCCGCTGCCACCCGGTGAGCATGGTCGGGTTCCGCGACTCGCTGGACGAGCACGACCGGCGCAAGGCGCTGGCCGGGCTGGCGGGCATCCGGACCGTCGTGCTGGCGGGCGCGGAGGACCGGCTGACGCCGTTGCGGCACGCGCGCGTGCTGGCGGACGAGCTGCCGCACGCCGAGCTGGTGATCCACCTGGGCGCCGGCCACATGCTGCCCCTGGAGAGGGCGGACGAGGTCACAGCACACATCACGGCGTTGCATTGACCCGCCTCCGGCAGGTCGGCGAGGCCGCCTGGAAGTCGGCAGGTCGAGCCTGATTTCGCGACGATCGAAAAGCGTGATCGCCACGAAATGAGTTCCGACCTGCCGACGCAGCATCGCGCTGCTGTGAGCGCGGGTTGAGGGCCGTCGTCGGGGACGGCCCTCAACCCGGTCCTCAGTGCTGGAGCGGGAAGCCGCCGCCGATGCCCCGCCAGGCGAGGTTCGAGATCAGGGCGACCGCGTCCTCCTTCGCGAGCTTCCGGTCGTCCGCGAGCCACGCGCGTGCCGTGACCTGCGACAACCCCACCAGGCCGACCGCGAGCAGCCGCGCGCGGTGCTCGTCGAGGCCCGCGTCGGCGGTGATCGTGTCGGTGATGGCCTCGACGCTGTCGGTCGTCGCCCGCTCCACGGCGCGGGCCACCGCCGGCTCGCCGCGCAGGTCCGACTCGAACACCATCCGGAACGCCTGGCCCTCGCCGTCCACGAAGTCGTAGAACGCGGCGACGGCGGCCTTCACCCGCTGCTTGTTGTCCGTCGTGGACGCCAGCGCGCCGCGCACGCGGTTCACCAGCTCGTCCACGTGGGACTCCAGCAGCGCCATGTACAGCTCGAGCTTGCCGGGGAAGTGCTGGTAGAGGACCGGTTTGCTGACCCCCGCGCGTTCCGCGATCTCGTCCATCGCGGCGGCGTGGTAGCCGTTGGTCACGAACACGTCCTGCGCCGCGGCCAGCAACTGGGCACGTCGCGCGGTCCGCGGGAGCCGTACACCCCGCCCCGCCGCGCCGCCGTGGTGCCCGACCGCAGTCTGGGCCGTCTCCGTCATGGTGCCTCCAGCCAACCAATCACTTCGCGGAACCGGGAAAGGGGTTGCCCTTCCGGCTCGTCGGCAACCTTACTCGCTGGTAGCTGCGTTCCAAGCATGCTTCCCGTTTCGTAGGACGCCCGGCCAGGCATCCTGGGGTGGTGACCGAGACGCTGGAGGCCCGCAGGACCGCCCTCACCCACGTGCCCCTGTCCACCGCGCCGCTACCTCCGCTGGACACAACGATCCAGCCGTGGCCTGGTGACTACGTCGAGGTGGGCGGGCACAGCGTGCACGTCCGCCGCACCGCGGGACCGGCCGGGTCGAGGGCGGTCTACGTGCACGGGCTGGGCGGCTCGGCGACGAACTGGACCGACCTGGCCGCGCAGCTGCGCGAGCACGTCGAGGGCCACGCGCTGGACCTGCCCGGTTTCGGCCGCTCCGAACCGATCGACGGCTACGACTTCCGGATGGCCACGCACGCGCGGGTCGTCACCGAGTACATCGAGTCGCTCGGCGGCGACCCGGTGCACCTGTTCGGCAACTCCATGGGCGGCGCGATCACGCTGATGGTCGCCGCCACCCGGCCCGACCTGGTCCGCACCCTGACCCTGGTCTCACCGGCCGTGCCGGACCTGCGGCCGAGCCTGCGCCGGGTGTCGGACCGGCGGCTGCCGCTGGCGTTCCTGCCGGTCGTCGGCCCGCGGGTGCAGGCGCAGCTGGCCGCGATGACGCCGCGTGAGCGCACCCACCAGATGCTTCGGCTGTGCTTCGCCGAACCCCACTCGGTGCCGGCGAACCGGATCGAGCAGAGCG
This sequence comes from Actinosynnema sp. NPDC002837, assembly GCF_040295345.1. Classification (NCBI taxonomy): domain Bacteria; kingdom Bacillati; phylum Actinomycetota; class Actinomycetes; order Pseudonocardiales; family Pseudonocardiaceae; genus Actinosynnema; species Actinosynnema sp. NPDC002837. Next base: position 79,583 of record NZ_JBEOVG010000010.1, on the reverse strand, counting down.
AGCGGGAGTACACCGAGCGGTCCGCGCAGGCGTGGGCCGGCAACGCGCTCAGCGCCAGCACGGTCGACCTGATCCGCTCGTGGCTGGTCCCGAGGTCGAAGTCGATGTGGCTGCTGCCGCCGAAGATCACCGCGCCCACGCTGGTCGTGTGGGGCACGGAGGACCGGCTGGTCAGCGTGCGCAAGGCGCCGAGGGTGGCCAGGCTGATCCCGCGCGGGCGGCTGCTCGTGCTGCCGCGCACCGGGCACGTGGCGCAGATGGAACGGCCGGTGTCGGTCGCGCGGGCCGTGGCGGGCATGTGGGAGGCGGTCGAGCGGCGGGCGTGGTGACGCGTGATCGGTTCAGCCGACCGGTGACGCGCAGGTCACCTGGAGTCCGCCGCCGGGGTGCGGTTGTGGCACCCTGGTCGGCGTGAACCGGACGTCGCAGGGCGCGCGTGACACGCCGCCGTCCGCTGATGACCGGCCGCCGCTGCCCGAGGACCGCTACCGCCGCGGCACGCGCCGCACCGGCGCCGAGCCGCTGGCCGCGGCCTGGGAACCGGCCGGTCGGAGGCGTCGCAAGCGCCGCAGGGGTGTGAAGGGCCTGGTCGCGGGCTACGGCTGGCGGATCTACGCCATCCCCGTGCTGCTCGTGCTCACGGCCCTGGTCGTGCTGGACACCGCCGCGCCCTCCACGTCCGCCGGTGGCGAGACCAACCCCACCACCGGCTCGTCCGCGCCGCCGTCCAGCTCCGGGCCGCCCGAGGCGACCGAGAAGCCGCCGGGCGACATCGACCTGAAGAACTTCCCCACCGCGCAGCTGCCGGACGGGCCGAAGTTCTCCGAGCAGGGCGCGGGCACGTTCGCCGTGGTGCCGGGCAGCACCCAGCCGGCGGGCACCGGCGGCAAGCTCTACCGGTACGCGATCGCCATCGAGGACGGCGTGGAGCCGGCGGACTACAACGGGGACCGCGAGGCGTTCGCCCGCACGGTCGACGGCATCCTGGCCGACCCGCGCAGCTGGATCGGCACCGGCCAGACGACCATGCAGCGCGTCGACACCGGACCGGTCGACTTCACCGTGAGCTTGACCACCACCAGCACCACGCACGCCCTGTGCGGGTTCCAGATCCAGTTCGAGTCGTCGTGCTGGCACACCGGCACCAAGCGGGTCATCATCAACACGGCCCGGTGGGTGCGCGGCGGCAAGGTCTACGGCAACGACATCAGCGCCTACCGGACCTACGCGATCAACCACGAGGTCGGCCACGTGCTGAAGAACCCGCACGAGGGCTGCAAGGAGAACGGCAAGGCAGCGCCGGTGATGATGCAGCAGTCGTTCGGGGTGGCCAACGACTACGTCGCCCAGCTCAACTCGGTGGACTCCTCGAACCGGTACGCGGTGGAGGCCAACGGCCTGGTGTGCACGCCCAACCCGTTCCCGAACGCACCGCAGTAGCCGTCCCGCGCCTTGGGACGACTTCCCATCCGGGAAGACGGAGGGGCAGGCTGGTGTTGTCCGTCGGTAGAGGACATGTTTCGTCGAGGAGGACTCAGATGGCGCTTCCGCCGCTCGTGGAGCCCGCAGCGGAGCTGACCAAGGAAGAAGTAGCGCGCTACAGCCGCCACCTGATCATCCCGGACGTCGGGGTCGACGGGCAGAAGCGGCTGAAGAACGCGAAGGTCCTGGTCGTCGGGGCGGGCGGCCTGGGCAGCCCGGCCCTGCTCTACCTCGCGGCGGCCGGTGTCGGCACGCTCGGCGTGGTCGACTTCGACGTCGTCGACGAGTCGAACCTCCAGCGTCAGGTCATCCACGGTCAGTCGGACGTCGGCAAGCCCAAGGCCGAGTCGGCCCGGGACTCGGTGGCCGAGATCAACCCGTTCGTGAAGGTGGTCCTGCACCAGACCCACCTGAACTCGGAGAACGCGCTCGACATCTTCCGCGACTACGACCTGATCCTGGACGGCACGGACAACTTCGCCACCCGGTACCTGGTCAACGACGCGGCCGTGCTGCTGGGCAAGCCGTACGTGTGGGGCTCGATCTTCCGGTTCGAGGGCCAGGTCAGCGTCTTCTGGGAGGACGCGCCGAACGGCCAGGGCCTGAACTACCGCGACCTCTACCCCGAGCCCCCGCCGCCCGGCATGGTGCCGTCGTGCGCCGAGGGCGGTGTGCTGGGCGTGCTGTGCGCGTCGATCGGCTCGGTCATGGTGACCGAGGCGATCAAGCTGCTGACGGGCATCGGCGACCCGCTGCTCGGCCGGCTCATGGTCTACGACGCCCTGGAGATGTCCTACCGGACCATCAAGATCCGCAAGGACCCGGAGAGCCCGAAGATCACCGAGCTGATCGACTACGAGGCGTTCTGCGGTGTCGTGTCCGACGACGCGCAGCAGGCCGCCGCGGGCAACACGATCACGCCGCTGGAGCTGAAGCAGAAGCAGGAGAGCGGCCAGGACTTCCTGCTGGTGGACGTCCGCGAGCCGCACGAGTACGAGATCGTGAAGATCCCGGGCTCGGTGCTGATCCCGAAGGACCGGATCCTGTCGGGCGAGGCGTTCGCGGAGCTGCCGCAGGACAAGCAGGTCGTGCTGCACTGCAAGTCGGGCGCCCGCTCGGCCGAGGCGCTGGCCGTGCTGCACCAGGCCGGGTTCAAGGACGCGGTGCACGTGGGCGGCGGCGTGCTCGCCTGGGCCCGCGAGGTCGACCCCTCCCTGCCGACCTACTGAACTGACGACCGACGCCGGGGCAGCCTCCTGAGGTTGCCCCGGCGTCGTGCGCTCACGGCTCGGTCACCTCGGCCAGGAACAGCAGCAGGCCCGTGCGCCGGTGGCGCACGGCCAGCAGGAACGGCCGGTCGAACCGCACCACCAAGGCCTCCTCGGGGTCGTGCCACCCCATGGCGGCGATCATCGTCGTGGCCGCGGCGCCCTCGACCCCGCGCTCGTCGAGCGTGAGCTTCGCCTGGTGCAGCACCTGCTCCACCAGCAGCCACGAGTCGAACAGCGGCCCCGCCCCGAGCGCGCGCAGCGGCTCCACGAGTTCCGTGGCCGCCTCCAGGGCCACCTTGGGCAGGTACAGGTCGACCTCGGTGAACCGGACCCCGGTGATCAGGTCGGCGAGCGCCTCCCCGTCGAGTTCGGCCGTCGCCAAAGGCTGGTCGGGCAGCAGGGCGACGACGTCCAACGCCTCCTCGCACGGGATCAGCACGGACCGCCAGCCGTGCCGCGCGGCGTAACCCAATGCGCCGGTCCGGTGCATCGTCGGCACCATCCGCTTGCCCGACGGCGTCCGGAACTTACGGGGCCGCGTGTCGTCCTCGGGGAACTCCTCCACCCACGCGCCCTTCGCGTGCAGCGCGTTGACCAGGACGGCGAGGGCGCCGGGCGTGATCGCCCCGGGCGGAACGGCCTGCCGGACCAGGCCGCGGGTCAGCTCGCGCACCGCCTCGTTGATCACGACGTGCGCGTGCTCGTCCAGCACGAGCCGCCGCACGTCCGGGTGCTCCACCGCCGGCGCGGTCGGGTCGACCCAGATGGTGTCGGCCGAAGTCACGGCGGGCTCGTCGGCCGCGACGGCGAGCAGCTTCGCCGTCCGGTCGACGTCGGCGCGCAGCACGTCGGCCACGGCGGGCGCGGTGTCCTCGCCGGCCACGTCCGCGGCCCGGCACAGGGCCGCGGCCACGGAAAACGGCGACCAGCAGCGGTCGCCCTCGGGCAGCGCCCGGAGCAGGGCGAGCGCGAAAGCGGCGTGCGTGGCTTCGGTCACAGCGCAAATCCCCCCAATCGAGACCGCAATTATGCGGTTAGGCCGAATGCGTGGACACCACGTGTTCGAACGCCCGAGGTCCACCAACGGAAGGCCCGGTGCAGGTAGCGTGCCGGCCGTGACCACTCCGGAGCCGCCACCGTCGCACGTGCGCGCGGCGTTCGGCGCGCGCGACGCCGAGCCGGAGTTGATCGACGGCGGCCCGGTGTGGCGGTGCGGCGACGCGGCGATCCGGCCCGCGGGCAAGCCGGCCGAGGCCACCTGGGTGGCCAAGACCCTCGACGCGCTCGACGTCGACAACGTGCGCGTGGCCAGGCCGTTGCGCTCCACCGACGGCCGCTACGTGGTCGGCGGCTGGGCGGCGACCAAGTACCTCTCGGGCCGGGCCGAGCCGCGGCACGACGAGGTCGTGGACGTGGCCGTGAAGCTCCACCGGGCGACCGCCGAGCTGCCCAGGCCCCGGTTCCTGGACGCGCGGGTCGACCTGTTCGCCACCGCCGACCGCTGCGCGTGGGACGAGGAGAAGGCCGACCTCGACCCCGACCTCGGCGGGCGGCTGTTCGACCTGACCGCCGGCTACCGCAAGCCCGTCGCGCTCAAGCCGCAGGTGGTCCACGGCGACCTGTTCGGCAACGTGCTGTTCGCGGGCGACGCCGCCCCGGCGATCATCGACTTCGCCGCCTACTGGCGCCCTGCGCCCTACGGCGCGGCCGTGGTGGTGGTCGACGCGCTGTCCTGGGGTGGCGCGGATCACGGTCTGCTCCAGCGCTGGGCGCACCTGGACGAGTGGCCGCAAATCCTCCTGCGGGCGACCCTGTTCCGCCTCGCGGTCCACGCGCTGCACCCCCGTTCGAGCAGACAATCTCTCGTGGGACTGGAGCGGACGGCGGCGCTCGTCGTCGACCTGCTGTGAACTCACCCTCACCGCGCGATCCCTGAGCTGTGAAGTTCGCGTGGACGAAACATTCCACGTTCTGCCGTTAACAGCGGCTTCTTACCGTCGGGCTCGTGACCGCCTCCGCGAGCATCGACACGCACTGCCCGTACTGCGCGCTGCAGTGCGCGATGTCCATCGAGAACGGCAAGGTGTCGCCGCGGGAGTTCCCGACCAACCGAGGCGGGCTGTGCCAGAAGGGCTGGACGTCGGCCGAGCTGCTGACCTCGCCCCACCGGCTCACCACGCCGCTGGTCCGCCGGGACGGCGAGCTGCGGGAGGCCACCTGGGACGAGGCGCTGGACCTGGTCGCGGCCAAGCTCGCGGACCTCCGCGCGACCCACGGGCCGGACTCGGTCGGCGTGTTCGGCGGCGGCGGGCTGACCAACGAGAAGTCCTACCTGCTCGGCAAGTTCGCCCGGGTCGCGCTGGGCACCTCGCAGATCGACTACAACGGCCGGTTCTGCATGTCGAGCGCGGCGGCGGCGGGCCTGAAGGCGTTCGGGCTCGACCGGGGCATGCCGTTCCCGGTCACCGACCTCGACCGCGCGGACGCGATCCTGCTGGTCGGCGGCAACCCGGCGGAGACCATGCCGCCGTTCGTTCAGCACCTCAAGAACGCCGAGCTGATCGTCATCGACCCCCGGCGCACGCCCACCGCCGAGCTGGCCACCCTGCACCTGCAGCCCGCGCCCGGCACGGACCTCGCGCTGGCGCTCGGCCTGCTGCACACCGCCGTGGCCGACGGCTACCTGGACAAGGAGTACGTGGCCGAGCGCACCACCGGCTTCGACGACGCGTGGCGCATCGCGGCGACGTGGTGGCCGGAACGGGTCGAGCGGGTCACCGGCGTGCCGGTCGCCGACCAGCGGGCGGCGGTGCGGATCCTGGCCGAGGCGCACAACGCCTTCGTCCTCACCGGCCGCGGCACCGAGCAGCACGCCAGCGGCGCGGACACCGTGTCGGCGTGGATCAACCTGGCGCTGGCGCTGGGCCTGCCCGGCCGGAAGTACTCCGGCTACGGCTGCCTCACCGGCCAGGGCAACGGCCAGGGCGGGCGCGAGCACGGGCAGAAGGCCGACCAGCTGCCCGGCTACCGCAAGATCGACGACCCGGCGGCCCGCGCGCACGTCATGGACGTCTGGGGCGTGGACGACCTGCCCGGACCGGGCCGCTCGGCCTACGAGCTCCTCGACGCGCTCGGGCAGCCGAACGGCCCCAAGGCGCTGCTGGTGTTCGGCAGCAACGTGATCGTCTCCGCGCCGCGCTCGCAGCACGTCGCCGACCGGCTCAAGGCGCTGGACCTGCTGGTCGTGGCCGACCTGGTGCTGTCGGAGACGGCCGCGGTCGCCGACGTCGTGCTGCCGGTCACGCAGTGGGCCGAGGAGAGCGGCACGATGACCAACCTCGAGGGTCGCGTCCTGCTGCGCCAGGTGGCCGTGGCGCCGCCGGAGGGCGTGCGCAGCGACCTGGACGTGCTGCGCGGCTTGGCGACCCGCCTCGGCCAGCCCGCCGAGCGGTTCCCGACCGAGCCCGAGGTGGTGTTCGAGGAGCTCCGGCGGGCGTCGGAGGGCGGCGCCGCCGACTACTCCGGCGTGACCTACGAGCGCCTGCGCCAGGGCGAGGCCCTGCACTGGCCCGTGGTCCGGGAGAGCACGCCGCGCAACTTCCTCGACCGCTTCGCGCACGCCGACGGCCTGGCCAGGTTCGTGCCCGTCGAGCACCGCGGACCCGCGGAGGTGCCCGACGTCGACTACCCGTTGCAGGCGACCACCGGCCGGGTGCTCCAGCACTACCAGTCCGGCGCGCAGACCCGGCTGGTGCCCGAGCTGAACGAGGCCGAGCCCGAGGCGTACGTGGAGGTCCACCCGGACACCGCGACCAGGGCGGGCCTGCGCGACGGCGGGATGGCGTCCGTCGTCTCGCGGCGCGGCCGGACCGTGGCGCGGGTGCGCTGCGTGGCGTCGATGCGGATCGACGTCGTGTTCCTGCCCTTCCACTACGCGGGCGAGGGCCGGGCCAACCTGCTGACCAACCCGGTGCTGGACCCGACCAGCCGGATGCCCGAGTTCAAGGTGTGCGCGGTCCGATTGGAGTCGCTATGAGGAACGTTGTCATCGTGGGCTACGGCATGGCCGGCGCCCGGCTGGCCGACGAGATCCGCCGCCGCGACCCGAAGGCGGAACGCGTCTCGGTGACCGTGCTGGGCGACGAGGCGCACCACGCGTACAACCGGGTGCTGCTGTCCAGCGTGGTCGCCGGGTCGCTGACGCCCGACGCGGTGCGGCTGCACGACGCCGACTGGGCCGCCAAGCACCACGTCGACCTGCGGCTCGGCGGCACGGTCAGCAAGATCGACCGGACCCGCCGGGTCGTGCACGTCGACGACACCGAGGTGCCCTACGACGCGTTGGTGCTGGCCACGGGCTCGCGGTCGTGGGTGCCGCCGACGCCCGGCCTGCTCGACGGCAACGGCGACCTCGCGCCAGGCGCGGTGGCGTTCCGCTCGCTGGACGACTGCGCCGAGATCGTGGCCAAGGCCTCGCCCGGCACGCCGGTCGCGGTGCTTGGCGGCGGGCTGCTCGGGCTGGAGGCCGCGCGCGGCCTGGCCGGCCGGGGCTGCCTCGTCACCGTGGTGCACCCCGTCAAGCACCTGATGGAACGGCAGCTCGACGCGGGCGCGGGCCGGGTGCTGGCGACCACGTTGAACGGCCTGGGCATCGAGTTCCGGCTCGGCGTGCTGGCCACCAGGTACGTGCCCGGCGACGGGCTGGAGCTCGACGACGGCACGCACGTGCCCGCGGACCTGGTCGTCGTCTCGGCGGGCGTGCGCGCGGAGACCTCGCTGGCCGAGGAAGCGGACATCGAGGTCGACCGGGGCATCCTCGTGGACGACGCGCTGCGCACCAGCGACCCCCGCGTGCACGCCATCGGTGACTGCGCCCAGCACGTCGGCACGGTGTCCGGCCTGGTGCAGCCCGCGTGGGAGCAGGCGGCCGTGCTCGCCGACCGGCTCACCGGCGTCGCGCCCGCCGCCCGCTACTCCGGCACCACCGTCGTGACCAGGCTCAAGGCCCGCGACGTCGACCTGGCCGCGTTGGGCGACGTGCACGTGGGCGTCGACTCGGTCGACGACGAGGTGCTGTGCTTCCAGGACCCGGCGCGCGGCCGGTACGCCAAGCTCGTGCTGCGCGACGACAAGGTCACCGGCGCGATCGTGCTCGGCGCGCCGGACGCGGCGGCGGCCATCACCCAGCTGTTCGACCGCGGCCTGCCCGCGCCGACCGACCGGCTCGCGCTGCTGCTGGGCCGCGCGCTGCCCGCCGAGAACGAGGCCAGCCCCGCCGACCTGCCCGCGTCCGCGGTGGTGTGCCGGTGCAACACGGTCAGCAAGGGCCAACTGGTCAGCGCCTGGCGCGGCGGCGCGACGACGTTGTCCTCGATCGCCGAGGTCACGCGGGCCAGCACGGGCTGTGGGGGCTGCAAGGACGCGGTGTGCGGGATCGTCGACTGGCTCGCGGCCTCACAGCCCCAATCCGCTTGATGTGCGCGGGAGTTGCCGCCGACGACACCTGTCCGAACGTCGGGGTAACGGACCGTTCTTACGGTTCCTGCAACGGGAAATCGGTGTCCAGGAGGGTCCAATGAGCACGGTGATGGAGACCAAGGGCGTTGCGCCTCAGGCCAAACGCGGTGGTCGGTGGATCGAGCACTGGGAGCCGGAGGACCCGTCGTTCTGGGAGACGACCGGCAAGAAGGTCGCCCGCAAGAACCTGGTCTTCTCGATCCTGGCGGAGAACCTGGGCTTCACGGTGTGGAGCCTGATGAGCATCGTGGTCGTGAGCCTGGGCTCCGTCGGCTTCAGCTTCAGCGTCGGCCAGACGTTCTGGCTGCTCATCGTGCCGAACCTGGTCGGCGCGGTGCTGCGCATCCCCTACACGTTCGCGGTGCCGAAGTTCGGCGGGCGGGCGTGGACCACGATCAGCGCCGGCCTGCTGCTGATCCCCACCACGATGCTGGCGATCGCGGTGAGCAACCCCGGCACGCCGTACTGGTTCTTCCTGCTCACGTCGGCCGCGATGGGCTTCGGCGGCGGCAACTTCTCGTCCTCGATGGCGAACATCTCGTTCTTCTACCCGGAGGGCAAGAAGGGCCTGGCGCTCGGCCTCAACGCGGCGGGCGGCAACCTCGGCGTGGCCATGGTGCAGCTCGTCGTGCCGATCATCATCTCCCTCGGCACCGGCATCAACCTGGCCTACGCGGCGCTGTTCTGGATGCCGTTCATCATCGTCGCCTCGGTGTGCGCGTGGTTCCTGATGGACAGCCTCACCCAGGCCAAGCCGGACGGCTCGTCGTACAAGAAGGCGATGTCGAACAAGCACACGTGGGTGATGTCGTTCCTGTACATCGGCACGTTCGGCTCGTTCATCGGCTTCTCGTTCGCGTTCCCGTCGCTGATCAAGCTGAGCTTCGTCGACTACAAGAGCTTCGTCGGCCTCGCCTTCCTCGGCGCCCTCATCGGCTCGGTGAGCAGGCCGTTCGGCGGGTGGCTCGCCGACCGGTTCGGCGGCGCGCGGATGACCATGGCGGTGTTCCTGGGCCTGGCCGCCGGCACCGTCAGCCTGCTGGTCAGCATCGAGATCCGCAGCTTCGCGCTGTTCTTCGGCTCGTTCATCGCCCTGTTCGTGCTGGCCGGCGTGGGCAACGGCTCGACCTACCGGATGATCCCGGCGATCTTCGCCGCGCAGACGGAGGACATGCGCTCGGCCAAGCGGCAGGCCGCGGCCGTGGTCGGCATCGCGGGCGCGATCGGCGCGTTCGGCGGCGTGCTGGTCAACCTGGTGTTCAAGTTCTCGCTCGAGGGCAGCAAGACGCTGGCGCCCGCGCTCACCGCGTTCCTGGTGTTCTACGGCCTCTGCATGGCCACCACCTGGTGGTTCTACATGCGGCGACGGGTGTTCGCGCGCGTGCCGAGCCTCGCCTACGCCGGCGTGTGACGCACACAACCCTCTGAAGTGCGGCGTGAGGCTGCTTTAACGCCTGCGCAACATTCGCGACCTTGGCACGACACGGTGCCCGGTGAGCATTGACCTGGGCGGAAGAAGGGATTGGTCCCATGACGCGAACGCTGGTGGTGGTCGGTCACGGCATGGTCGGTCACCGGCTCGTGGAGGCCCTCCGCGAGAAGGACGTGACCGGTCAGTGGCGGATCGTGGTGTTCGCCGAGGAGACCCGTCCGGCCTACGACCGGGTCGCGCTGTCGTCCTACGTGGACAACTGGGACGCCCGGTCGCTGAGCCTCGCGCCGCACGACGACGACGCGGTCGAGCTGCACCTGGACGACAAGGTGGTGCACCTCGACCGCGACAACAAGGTCGTGCGCACCGCCAAGGGCCGGGTGCAGCCCTACGACGCGCTGGTCCTGGCCACCGGCTCGGTGCCGTTCGTGCCGCCGGTGCCCGGCCGCGACCTGCCGGGGTGCCACGTCTACCGCACCATCGACGACCTGGACGGCATCCGCGCCACGGTCGAGTCGGCGCGCGCGGCGGGCCGGCACGCGGGCATGGTGCTCGGCGGCGGCCTGCTCGGCCTGGAGGCGGCGAACGCGCTGCGCGGCATGGGCATCTCGCCGCACGTGGTCGAGCTCGGCCCGCGGCTGATGCCGCTGCAGGTGGACGAGGGTGGCGGCGGCCTGCTCAAGCGCCTGGTCGAGAAGCTGGACCTGACCGTGCACACCGGCACGTCCGCGTCCTCCATCGAGCAGGACCGCGGGCGGCTCATCGCCAAGCTGTCCAACGGCGTCGAGCTGGACCTGGACGTCGTGGTGTTCTCCGCAGGCATCCGGCCGCGCGACGAGCTGGCCCGCTCGTTCGGCCTCACCGTCGGCGAGCGCGGCGGCATCATCGTCGACAAGGCGTGCCGCACCTCCGACGAGCACATCTACGCCATCGGCGAGTGCGCCAACCTCGACGGCATGGTGTACGGCCTGGTCGCGCCGGGCTACTCCATGGCCGAGGTGGTCGCCGACCGCCTGCTCGGCGGCGCCGCGGAGTTCCCGGGCGCCGACATGTCCACCAAGCTCAAGCTCCTCGGCGTGGACGTGGCCTCGTTCGGCGACGCGCACGCCAAGGAGGAGGGCGCGCTGGAGGTCGTCGTCAACGACGCCGTGGCCGGCACCTACGCCAAGGTCGTGGTGTCCGACGACGCGAAGACCCTGCTCGGCGGCATCCTCGTCGGCGACGCGTCCAAGTACATGTCGCTGCGGCCGCTGGTCGGCAGGCCCGTGCCCGGCGACCCGGTCGCGCTGATCGGGCCGGAGGGCGGCGTCGAGCTGACCCTGCCGCACGACGCGCAGGTGTGCTCGTGCCACGCGGTCACCAAGCAGCAGATCGTGGACGTGGTCAACTCCGGCGAGGCCGTCGACGTGCCGGGCATCAAGTCCTGCACCAAGGCCGGCACCGGCTGCGGCTCGTGCGTGCCGATGCTGAAGAAGCTGCTCTCCGAGTGCGGCGTCGAGCAGTCCAAGGCGCTGTGCGAGCACTTCGACCAGTCCCGCGCCGAGCTGTTCGAGATCGTCCGCTCCACCGGCGTCACCACCTTCTCCGAGCTGGTCTCCCGGCACGGTCGCGGCCACGGCTGCGACATCTGCAAGCCCGCCGTCGCCTCGATCCTCGCGTCGCTGGACAACGGGCACGTGCTGGAGGGCGAGCAGGCCACGCTGCAGGACACCAACGACCGCTTCCTGGCCAACATGCAGCGCAACGGCACCTACTCGGTCGTGCCGCGCATCCCCGGCGGCGAGATCACGCCGGAGAAGCTGATCGTCATCGGCGAGGTCGCCCGCGACTTCGGCCTCTACACCAAGATCACCGGCGGGCAGCGGATCGACCTGTTCGGCGCGACCGTCGACCAGCTCCCGCTGATCTGGAAGCGCCTGGTGGACGCCGGGTTCGAGTCCGGGCACGCCTACGGCAAGGCGCTGCGCACGGTGAAGTCGTGCGTCGGCACCACGTGGTGCCGCTACGGCGTGCAGGACTCCGTGTCGCTGGCCATCGCGCTGGAGCTGCGCTACCGCGGCCTGCGGTCGCCGCACAAGCTCAAGTCCGCCGTGTCCGGCTGCGCGCGCGAGTGCGCCGAGGCGCGCGGCAAGGACTTCGGCATCATCGCGACCGAGAACGGCTGGAACCTCTACGTCGGCGGCAACGGCGGCTTCACCCCGCGCCACGCCGACCTGATCGCGTCCGATGTGGACACCGAGACCCTGATCAAGCTGATCGACCGGTTCCTGATGTTCTACATCCGCACCGCGGACCGGTTGCAGCGCACCTCGACGTGGATCGAGTCGCTGGAAGGCGGGCTTGACCACCTGCGCGACGTCATCGTCGACGACAGCCTCGGCATCTGCGCCGACCTGGAAGCCGCGATGGCCAAGCACGTGGACAACTACGCCGACGAGTGGCGCGGTGTGCTGGAGGACCCGGAGAAGCTGTCCCGCTTCACCTCGTTCGTCAACGCGCCCGGCACGCCCGACCCGACGATCACGTTCCGCGAGGAGCGCGGCCAGAAGGTGCCGGTCCTGTTGGGCGTTCCCACTGTCGGCCAGGCGGAGGTTTCCCGATGACACCCGTGTGCGAGTTGAGCGCCCTGCGCCCCGACCAGGGGGTGGCGGCGCTGCTGCCCGACGGTTCCCAGGTGGCGGTGTTCCTCACCTCGGCCGGGACCGTGCACGCGCTGGGCAACATCGACCCGTTCAGCGGCGCGGCCGTGATGTCGCGCGGCATCGTGGGCGACCGCGGCGGCGTGCCCGTCGTGGTGTCGCCGGTGTACAAGCAGGCGTTCGAGCTCTCCACCGGCAAGTGCCTGGACGACCCCTCGACCGGCGTGCCGGTGCACCCCGTGGTCGTGGCCGACGGCGTCATCCAGGTCGGGTCACCGTGAACGCCGCCCCGCTGGCCGGGTACACGGTCGGTGTGACCGCCGCCCGGCGGGCCGACGAGCTCGGCGCCCTGCTGGAGCGCAAGGGCGCGACCGTGCTGCACGGTCCCGCCATCCGGATCGTGCCGCTGCCCGACGACGCGGAGCTGCTGGCCGCGACCAGGGCCGTGGTGGAGGAACCGGTGGACGTCGTGGTGGCGACCACCGGCATCGGCTTCCGCGGCTGGGTGGAGGCCGCGGAGGGCTGGGGGCTCGGCGCGCGCCTGCTCTCGCGGCTGTCCGGGGCGCGGGTGCTGGCCCGGGGGCCGAAGGCGCGGGGAGCGGTGCGTGCCGCCGGGTTGGTGGAGACGTGGTCGCCGGAGGGCGAGAGCAACGCCGAGCTGCTCGACCACCTGCTGCGGGCCGGCGTGGCCGGTCAGCGCATCGCCGTGCAGCTGCACGGCGAGCCGTTGCCGGAGTTCACGTCGACCTTGCGCGCGGCGGGCGCCGTGGTCGTCGAGGTGCCCGTCTACCGCTGGACCGGCCCGTCCGACCCGGCGCCGCTGGAACGGCTGCTGGAGGCCGTGCTCGCCGGTCAGGTGGACGCGCTCACGTTCACCAGCGCGCCCGCCGCGGCCTCCGTGCTGCGCGTGGCGGAGGTGATGGGCAAGCAGGCCGAGCTGATCTCGTTGCTGCGCCGGGAGGTGCTGGTGGTGGGCGTCGGCTCGATCACCGCCGGGCCGCTCGTCGGCGCCGGCGTCCCGGTCGTGCAGCCGGCCCGGGCCCGGATCGGCGCGCTGGCCCGTGAGCTGGCGCTGGAACTGCCCGCCAGGGCGACGCGGCTGCGGATCGCGGCCCGTGACATCGAACTGCGCGGCCAGGCCGTGGTGGTGGACGGCGAACTGCGCCCCGTGCCGCCGGCGCCGATGGCGGTGCTGCGGGTGCTGGCCGCCGCGCGTGGCCGGGTGGTGTCCCGGCGCGACCTGCTGGCGGCGCTGCCCAGCGGCGGCGAGGAGCACGCCGTGGAGACCGCCATCGGTCGCCTGCGCTCGGCGCTGGGCGAGCCGCGCATGGTCGCCACCGTCGTGAAGCGCGGCTACCGCCTGGCCATGGACCCCGCCGGAGTGGCCGTATGACCCTGGTCCTCGTCACGCACGGCACCCGTGACCCCGCCGGGGCCGTTGTCGTGGAAGAGATCGCGTCCCTGGTGCGGGCACGGCTGGGTGGCGTGCCCGTGCGGGTCGCCTACGCCGACGTGCGGCAGCCCGACGTCACCTCCGTGCTGGAGTCCGTCTCCGGCCCGGCCGTCGTGGTCCCCGCGTTCCTGGCCGCCGGTTACCACGTCCGGGTGGACATCCCGGCGCAGGTCGAGGCGTCCGGCCACCCCGACGCGGTGATCACGGACCCGATCGGCCCGGCCCTGCTGCCCGCGCTGCTGGCGCGGCTGACCGAGGCCGGGTGGACGCCGGGCGACTCGGTGGTGCTGGCGGCCGCGGGTTCGTCCGATCCCCGTGCCCTGGCCGACGTGCGGGCCGTGGCCACCGCGCTGTCCCGCCGGGTCGGCCCGGTGACCATCGGCTACGCCGCCACCGCCGAACCCCGCATCGGTGACGTGGTCGCCGCCGCGGCCGGGCGGGTGGCCGTCGCCTCGTGGCTGCTGGCCCCCGGCCTCTTCCACCGCGTCGTCGCCGACTCGGGCGCGGCCGTCGTGGCGGCGCCGATCGGCGCGCACCTGCGGGTGGTGGAAGCCGTCCTGCTGCGCTACTACGAGGCTCGCTGCTTCCAAGACGTGGCCTGACCGCGTGCGTCCCACGTCGCGGGCACCCCGAGTCGAACGCTCGGGTGCCCGCGGCGTGCGACGACGGGCGCGGAATAGTTGAGGGTTCAACCAGGTTGACGCGGGTGAGACCGCCGAACCCGGGCGGTCACCGTCCGAGGAGGCAGTCATGCCCGCCGTCACCGCCGACACCCTGACCCTGCCGCGCCTGCCCCGGTTGCCCGAGGCCGCGACCGAGTGGCGCGGCGTGCGCCGGGTCGTGCGGGCGCGGCGGTTCCTCGAAGGCGAGGGCTTCCAGGTCCGCCGCCCCTTCCCGGGCGTGGAGCTCGCCGACGCGGACCCGTTCCTGCTCCTCGACCACATGGGCGCCGTCGAGTACGGCCCCGGCGAGGCGAAGGGCGCGCCCTGGCACCCGCACCGCGGCTTCGAGACCGTCACCTACATGATCGACGGCGTCTTCGAGCACCGGGACTCCACCGGTGGCGGCGGGGTGATCACCAACGGCGGCACGCAGTGGATGACCGCCGGTTCCGGCGTGCTGCACTCCGAGCTGCCGTCGCAGGAGCTGGTGGCCCGGGGCGGGCTGTTCCACGGCGTGCAGCTGTGGGTCAACCTGCCGAAGGCCGCCAAGTGGACCCCGCCCCGCTACCAGGACATCAACCCGGCCGACACCGTGCTGCTGTCCAGCGACGACGGCGGCGCGCTGGTCCGCGTGATCGCCGGCGACGTGGCGGGGCACCAGGGCCCCGGCATGACGCACACGCCGATCACCTACCTGCACGCCACGCTCAGCCCGCACGCCCACCTGACCCTGCCGTGGCCGGAGGACTTCACCGCGATGGTCTACGTCCTGTCCGGTCGCGGCACGGTCGGCGCCGACCACCGCCCGCTCGACGAGGGGCAGCTGGCCGTGTTCGAGGACGACGGCGCCGCGCTCACCATGCGGGCCGACACGACGTGGGACGTCCTGGTGCTGGGCGGGCTGCCGCTGCGCGAGCCGGTCGCGCGCTACGGGCCGTTCGTGATGAACACGCGGGCCGAGATCCTGCAAGCCGTCGAAGACTTCCAAGCCGGGCGACTGGGCGTCACGCACGTGCCGCACGTCACCGCGGCGGACGAGGAGCTGTCATGACCGACGTTCGCGAACTGCTGCGCAAGGGACGGATGTTCCGCGCGTCCGGCGACCCGAGCGGCGCGGCGCGCTACCTGGCCGAGGCGGCCGAGCACGTGCCGACCGACCGGACCGTGCTGACCGAACTCGCGCTGGCGCACTTCCAGTCCGCCGCGCTGGGCAAGGCCGAGCGGGTGCTGACCGCGTTGGTCGACCTCGACCCGTCCGACGGCTACGCGCGCCTGCTGCTCGGCCGCACGCTCAGCCGCCAGAGCAGGCACGCCGAGGCGCTGCCGCAGCTGCGCCTGGCCGCCGCGATTACCCGGGACCCCGAGGTGGAGTCCGAGGTGGCCCGGGTCGAGGCGCGGGTCAGAACAGGGCCGGAGGCTCGTCCGCCTTCTCCTTGACCGCGTCCTCCCAGCGGTACGTGCGCAGGTCGACCTTGCCGCCGTCGACCACCACGCCCTCCTCGCGCAGCAGTTGCAGCTGCTCGTCGGCGATGTGGGGCGCGCACGTGCCGTTGGCGCGCAGCACCCGGTGCCACGGCAGGTCGTGCCCGTCCTGGTTGAGCACCTGCCCGACCAGGCGGGGCGACGGCGCGCGGGCGATGTCGGCGACGTCGCCGTAGGTCGCCACCCGTCCGCGGGGAATCTTGCGCACGACCGCGCGGACCATCTCGTGCAACTCTTCGTCCACCCACACAGCTTTCCACGCACCCCCTCACACCCCACGCATCCCCTGGCACACCCCGCCCCCCCGCGCACACCCCCCACCCCTCGCACACACCCCCTCGCGCACACTGCGAGGTCGCGTCGATCGTTCGCGTCCTCATTCCCGGCGATCACGCTTTTCGATCGTCGGGAATCAGGGCGCGAACGGTCGACTTCCAGGCGACCTCGCCCGCGACGCCGGAGGCGGCGCAATCCAACACTGTGATTGCATGACCCCCGTGGCAGTGAACAGGGCGCCGTTGCTGGTGCGCCGGGTGCGGCAGGAGGAGCCCCGGCGCCACTGGGACGCGCCCGCACGCGCCGTGCTCGACCACTCCGGCGGGCCGTTGCGGGTGCTCGGCGGCCCCGGCACGGGCAAGACGACGTTGCTGGCCGAGGTGGTGGCGCACCGGGTGCTGCACGGCGGCGTGCACCCCGAGAACGTGCTCGTCCTCACCCCCAACCGGCGCGCGGCCGAGGCGATGCGCGCCCACATCACCCGCCTGCTGACCGGCGCCCGCGCCGACGGCGTCCTGCCGACCACGCAGGAACCGCTGGTGCGGACCGTGCACTCGTACGCCTTCGCGGTGCTGCGCGCGCAAGCCGTCCACCAAGGCGAACCCGCGCCCCGCCTGCTGTCCGGCCCCGAGCAGGACGCGGTGGTGCGCGAACTGCTCGCCGGCGACGTGAGCATGGGCGCCCCGAAGTGGCCGGAACGCCTCCGGCCCGCCCTCGCGCTGCCCGCGTTCGCGCACGAGCTGCGCGACCTGATGCTGCGCGCCACCGAACGCGGCTTCGCGCCGGAGGACCTCACCGAGCTCGGCCGCCGGCACTCCCGCGAGGAGTGGGTCGCGGCCGGCCTGTTCGCCACCCAGTACGAGCAGGTCAACCTGCTGGCCAGCAGCGGGCAGGGCCACGCGCCCTCGTTCGACGCGGCGGAGCTGGTCGGCAGCGCGCTGCTCGCCTTCCAGACCGAACCGGACGTGCTCGCGGGCGAGCAGCGGCGGGTGAGGCACCTGCTGGTCGACGACGCGCAGCACCTCGACCCGTTGCAGCACGAGTTCATCCGCGTGCTGGGCGCGGCCGCGCAGGAGTTCGTCCTCGCGGGCGACCCCGACCAGGCCGTGTTCTCCTTCCGCGGCGCCGATCCGACCCTGCTGTCGCAGGCGGGCGGCCCGGCGGTGGTGCTCACCACGGGCTACCGGATGGCGCCGGAGATCAGGGCCGCGGTGGGCAGGCTCGCCGGCCGCCTGCCCGGCGCGTCGCCGACCCGCGAGGTCTCGCCGGCCGACGGCACGGGCAACGTCCAGGTCCGCCTGTTCGCCTCCGCCGCGCAGGAGGCGGGCTGGGTGGCCGACCAGCTGCGCCGGGCCCACCTGATCGACGAGGTCCCGTGGTCGCACATGGCCGTGGTGGCCCGGTCGGCGACCAGATCGCTGCCGGTCCTGCAACGCGCCCTGCTCGCGGCCGGCGTCCCGGTGGCCGTGCCGCGCGACGAACTGCCGCTGGCGCGCCAACCGGCGGTGATGCCGTTCCTGGCGCTGCTGCGCTGCGCGGCCGTGCCCGGCACCCTCGACGAGGACACCGCCGCGATGCTCCTGTCGTCACCGCTGGGCGGCGCGGACCCGTTGGCGCTGCGGCGGTTGCGGCGCGGCCTGCGCCGGCTGGAACTGGCCGCGGGCCGCGACCGGCCGAGCGGCGAGCTGCTGGTCGAGGTGATCGAGTCGGACGACCGCCTGGCCGCGCTGGAGGACGCCGAGGCGCAGCCGGCGCGCCGCATCGGCGGGCTGCTGCGCAAGGCGCGCAAGGGGATCGCGGACGGCCTGACCGTCGAGCAGGTGCTGTGGGAGCTGTGGCAGAGCACCGGCCTGGAGCTGCGCTGGGTGGCGCAGTCCGCGCGGCACGGCACCGTCGGCATGCAGGCCGACCGGGACCTGGACGCGATCGTGGCGCTGTTCGAGGCCGCGGCGAAGTACGTGGACCGGCTGCCCGGCTCGGGCGCCGAGGGCTTCGCGGACTACCTGGCCGCGCAGGAGATCGTCGGCGACACGCTGGCCGCCGCCGCGCCCACCGGCGAAGCGGTGTCGGTGCTGACCGCGCACGCCGCCGCCGGTCGCGAGTGGACGGTCGTGGCGGTGCCGGGCGTGCAGGAGGGCAGCTGGCCCGACCTGCGGCTGCGCGGGTCCCTGCTGGGCGTGGAACGCATGGTCGACGTGGTCGCGGGCGTGTCGGCGGAGACGGCGTCCGCGGTCGCGCCGATCCTGGCCGAGGAACGGCGGCTGCTGCTCGTCGCGGCGAGCCGGGCCCGGCGGACGTTGCTGGTCAGCGCGGTGCGCGGGGAGGACGAGCAGCCGTCGCGGTTCCTGGACGAGATCGAGGAGCTGTCCACCGAGGAGCCGGAGCGGCCGACGTTCACCCCCGAGCGCGGGCTGGTGCTGGCCGAGCTGGTCGGCGAGCTGCGGCGGGTCGTGTGCTCCGACGACGAGCCGGCCGACCGCCGGGAGCGCGCGGCCGTCCAGTTGGCCCGGTTGGCGGCGGAAGGCGTGCCGGGCGCGCACCCGGATTCCTGGTACGGCTTGGCGGACGTCACCACGGAGAGTCCTCTGTGGACCGAGGAGCACACGGTGAGCGTGTCGCCGTCCACGGTGGAGACGCTGGCGAAGTGCCCGCTGCGCTGGGTCGTCGAGCGGCACGGCGGCCAGGACCCGGCCGAGCTGGCGTCGATCACCGGCACGCTCGTGCACGCGCTGGCGCAGGCCGCCGCGACCGGCGCGGACGAGAAGGAGCTGCGGGTCAAGCTGGACGAGGCGTGGGCCGCGGTCGACGCGGGCGCGCCCTGGTTCTCCCGCCGCGAGCGGATCCGGGTGGAGCGGATGCTCGACACGTTCCTGGCGTGGCTCGCGTCCAGCCGCTCCCAGCTCACCCAGGTCGCGGTCGAGGAGGAGATCTCCGTCGAGATCCCCCGCCCCGACGACGGCCCGAAGCTGCGCGTGCGCGGCCGGGTCGACCGGCTGGAGACCGACCGGGACGGGCGGCCGGTCGTGGTGGACGTGAAGACCGGCAAGTCCCCGGTGAGCAAGGACAAGGCGCAGGAGCACCCGCAGCTCGCGGTCTACCAGCTGGCGACGGCGCTGGGCGGCTTCACGCACCTGGGCCTCGGCACCGACCCGGGCGGCGCGCGCCTGCTCTACGTGGCCAAGGAGGACCGCAAGACCGGCGCGGTCGAGCGCGAGCAGGTGCCGCTGGACGAGCAGGGCGTGCGGGTGTGGCTGGAGGCCGTGCAGCTGGCCGCCGGGTCCAGCGTCGGGCCGTCCTACCAGGCGACGGAGAACGCGGACTGTGATCGCTGCCCGGCCCGCACCACCTGCCCGGTGCACGCGTCCGGTCGTCAGGTGAGCCACTAGGGCGGTCCTGACCA
The DNA here is from genome assembly GCF_040295345.1 of Actinosynnema sp. NPDC002837. Taxonomy (NCBI): domain Bacteria; kingdom Bacillati; phylum Actinomycetota; class Actinomycetes; order Pseudonocardiales; family Pseudonocardiaceae; genus Actinosynnema; species Actinosynnema sp. NPDC002837. The sequence goes on along the minus strand of NZ_JBEOVG010000010.1, from coordinate 59,969 downwards.
GCCATTTCGGTCCCGCCCTGCGGGTCGCCGAAGCCGGCCGGGCCCGACCACGGAGAATGCGGGACGTGGTCGTGCCGAGCGGGGTCGAACGGGTGGCGGGTGAGCCGGTGTCGCTCGCGAGCCCGTTCGAGGTCGCCGAGGCGCTCGGCCTGCCCAGGCCGACGCCCGAGCAGGCCGCCGTCGTCGCCGCGCCCACCGCGCCCGCGCTGGTCGTGGCCGGCGCCGGCGCCGGCAAGACCGAGACGATGGCCGCCCGCGTGGTGTACCTGGTCGCCAACGGCTTCGTCACCCCCGACCGGGTCCTCGGCCTGACGTTCACCCGCAAGGCCGCGCGCCAGCTCTCCGACCGGGTGCGGCTGCGGCTGCGCCGGCTCGGCGGCTCGCCGCTGCTGGACCGGCTCGACCCCAGCGGCCAACGGCGGGCCGCGGTGCTGACCACCGAGCCGGTGATCCTGACCTACCACGCGTACGCGGGCCGGCTGGTGGGCGAGCACGGCCTGCGGCTGCCCGTGGAGCCGGGCGTGCGGCTGCTCACCGAGACCGCCGCGTGGCAGCTCGCGCACCGCGTCGTGTCGACGTGGAACGACGACCTGGACACCGACAAGGTGCCCGCGACCGTCACCGGCTACCTGCTCGCGCTGGCCGGCGAGCTGGGCGAGCACCTGGTCGACCCGGTCACGCTGTGGCGGCACGCCGAGCGGCTGTGCGCGGTGATCGAGAACGCGCCCAAGACGGCACGGCAGCGCGACGGCCTGCCGGAGTCGCTGAAGGCCGTGGTGAGCGCCCAGCGGCTGCGGGTCAACCTGATCCCGCTGCTGGAGGCCTACCAGGCGCGCAAGCGGCGTGAGGCGGCGATGGACTTCGCCGACCAGATGTCCCTGGCCGCCCGGCTCGCTTCCGAGCACCCGGAGGTCGTGCGGGGCGAGCGCGAGCGCTACGGCGCCGTGCTGCTGGACGAGTACCAGGACACCGGTCACGCGCAACGCGTGCTGCTGCGGTCGTTGTTCGGGCGGGGCGAGCCGATGCCCGTGACGTCGGTGGGCGACCCGGCGCAGGCGATCTACGGCTGGCGCGGCGCGTCGGCGGCGAACCTGCCCCGGTTCGTGCACGACTTCCCGCCCGCGCGGAAGTACGGCCTGCTCACCAGCTTCCGCAACCCGCCGGAGGTGCTGGCCCTGGCCAACGCCGTGTCCGCGCCGCTGCGCGCGATGGGCCTGGACGTGGACGAGCTGCGGGCCCGCGAGGGCGCCGGGCCGGGTGACGTGCGGGTGGCGTTGTTCGACGACGTGCGGCAGGAGCTGGACTGGGTGGCCGACACGGTCGCCGCGCAGTGGGAGCAGCACCTGGACAGCAGCGACGAGCCGCCGACCGCCGCGGTGCTGGTGCGCCGCCGTTCGGACATGGCGAACATCGCGGCGGCGCTGCGGGAACGCGGCCTGCCGGTCGAGGTCGTCGGTCTGGGCGGGCTGCTGGACGAGCCGGAGGTGCGCGACCTGACCAGCGCCCTGCGCGTGCTGGTGGACCCGCTGGCCGGCACCGCCGCCGCCCGGCTGCTCACCGGCTCGCGCTGGCGGATCGCCGCGTACGACCTGGCGGCGCTGTGGGCGCGGGCCCGTGAGCTGGCGGGCGCGCCGAGCAGGCAGGCGGTGGCGAACGACCCGCTGGCCGTGATCGCGGACGCGTTGCCGGGCGAGCACTCCGAGCAGGCCGGTCTCGCGGACGCGCTGGACGACCCGGGCGACCCGACCGCGTACTCCGCCGAGGGGTACCGGCGGATCCGGCGGCTGGGCGCGGAGCTGTCGTCGTTGCGCCGCCGGTTGGTCCAGCCGCTGCCCGAGCTGGTCGCGGACGTCGAGCGCACCCTGCTGCTGGACATCGAGGCGATGGCGCGGCCGGGCGGTGTCGGTCGGGCGCACCTGGACGCGTTCGCCGACGTGGTCAACGACTTCGCCGCCGCCAGCCCGTCGGCCACCCTGCCCGCGCTGCTCGACTACCTCTACACCGCCGAGCAGGCCGAGGACGGTCTGGAACCCGGCGAGGTGGAGGTGGCCGAGAACCGGGTGCAGGTGCTGACCATGCACTCGGCCAAGGGCCTGGAGTGGCACATCGTCGCCGTGCCGCACGTGGTGAAGGACGTGTTCCCGGGTCGGAAGAAGTCGTCGAGCTGGCTGCGCTCGGTGGCGGAGCTGCCCGCCGAGCTGCGCGGTGACGCCGAGGACCTGCCGAAGCTGCGCATCGCGCCCGACGCCAACCGCAAGGAGGTGGAGGAGGCGCTGGCCGGGCACGAGGACGACTTCGACGCGCGGCGGCTGGTGGAGGAGCGGCGGCTGCTGTACGTGGCGCTGACGCGGTCCGAGCACAGCCTCCTGGTGTCGGGGCACTGGTGGGGCGAGACGGGCGACAAGCCGAAGGGGCCGTCGGCGTTCCTGACCGAGATCCGGGAGTCGGTGCTGGCCGCCGACCACCCGCCCGCCGACATCGCCCACTGGGCGGCGCGCCCGGCCGACGACGAGCCCAACCCCCTCGCGTCGCAGACGAAGACGGCCCAGTGGCCGACCGACCCGCTGGGCAAGCGCCGCGCCGCCGTGGCCGAGGGAGCCGAGCTGGTCCTGAACGCCCTGGACCGCCACCTGGCCGCACCACCCGCCCCCGACCTGCCGCCCACCCCACCCGCGGAACCCGAGTACGACCTACCGCCCGAACCGCCCGCGGAACCCGACCACGACCTGCCGCCCGAACCGCCGGCCGACGACCTGCCCCCGGACCCTTTCGACCTGCCCGACCCCCCAGACCACGAGCCGGACCACGAGCCGGACCACGAACCTGTCCCCGAACCGGACTTCGAGCCACCGCTGCCCGACGAAGCCCCCGACGACGACGTCCTCCCCGACGAAGCCCCTGGCGAAGCCCGCGACGTCCTCCCCGACCACCCCGAAGACGACCCGGACGGCTGGGCCCGGGACGTCGACGTGCTCCTCGCCGAACGCGCCGCCGCGGCCGACCGCCGGGAACGCGTCGTCCTGCCCGAGCACCTCTCGGTCAGCCAGCTGGTCGAACTCGCGGCCGACCCGGACCTGCTCGCCCGCCGGCTGCGCCGTCCCCTGCCGTTCCCGCCCAACCCGCTGGCCCGCCGCGGCACGGCGTTCCACACCTGGCTGGAGCAGCGGTTCGGCGCGAGCCGGCTGTTCGACCTCGACGACCTGCCCGGCGCGGCCGACGAGGGCGCGGCGCCGGACAGCGACCTCACCCGCCTCCAGGAGGCGTTCCTGGCCAGCACGTGGGCCGACCGCGTGCCGCACGACGTCGAGGTGCCGTTCGAGGCGGAGATCGACGGCCTGTCCGTGCGCGGCCGGATGGACGCGGTGTTCGCCGACGACGACGGCGGCTGGACGGTGGTCGACTGGAAGACCGGCGCGGTGCCGGAGCCCGACCGCCTGCCCGCGCTGTCGGTGCAGCTCGCGGCCTACCGGCTGGCGTGGGCGGCGTTGACCGGGACGCCGGTGGAGAAGGTGCGCGCGGCGTTCCACTACGTCCGCCAGGACCACACGCTGCGCCCGGCCGACCTGCTGGACGCGGACGGCCTGCGCGCGCTGATCCGCTCGATCCCGGCCTAGGAGTTCACCCGCGCGTGCGCGGGCACTTCCTTCAACACCCGGTCGTAGAGCACTTCCAGCAGCCACCGCCCGAACAGCGACGGCCCGAACTCCGTCGACCGGTCCTCCGGCGGCACCAGCAGCTCGGCCGCGCCCGCCGAGTCGACCGCGACCACGCCGATGCCGTAGTAGTCCAGCTCGATCAGCGGCCACGACTGCTTGCCCAACGGCGCCGGGAGCACCACCGAGCAGGGCGCGAGGGTCATCAACGTGCCGCACGACTGCAGCGCGCGGTCCACCGTGGACTCACCCACCAGCACACCGACCAGCTCGACGGCGGGCACGGGGAGCCGGTCGTGCGCCGCCGGCTCGAACCACGAGCGGAACCACGAGGGGTCGGCCTGCGGCGGCCAGCCGTTCGCGCTGCGCCACTCGTGCACGTCGGCACGAACCCGCACGACGGCTGACACCTGATGGCCCAGCACGGCGACGTCGGGCACGACGATGCCGCGCCAACCCAACGCCGTCGCGGCATGGTGGAGGAGCGGTTGCACTCGGGCATCCTAGGACTGGTTGCGGTTTCAATGACAGTCCCCCGGCAGCGCTGGGTGTCGAACCCGCTGCCGAGAGTGATCAGGGAGTTGAGCGCCCTACGCGCAAGGCCCACAGGATGAGCGGCACCTGCAACGGCAACCGCCCGTACGCGACGGCCCTCACCCTGGGTGACTTCGTGCGGTAGTCGTAGGCCATCTTGACGTTGGCCGGGAAGACCGCCGCGAAGAACCCGGCCGCCAGCTTCGCGCCCACGCCCCGCGTGCGCGGCACGGCGACCGCCGCCGCCAACGCCACCTCGACGGCCCCGGACAGGTACGTCCAGGTCCGCGGCTTGCCCGGCAACGCGCGCGGCACGATCGCGTCGTACGGCTTCGGCTTGGCGAAGTGCGTGACACCCGCGGCGCCGAGCAACCCGGCCAGCGCGAGCGCCGACCGGGAACGGGAACGAGTGGGTTCCATGCGACCACCCTGTCACGTCGTCCGGCGAACGGCGCTCCCAGGGTTCTTCCGGGGTTATCCTCCCGCACCGTGAGCGGTGATCCCGAAAATCCCGAACGGGCGGCCGTGGCCGCGTTCGCCGACGACTTCCTGGCCGACCTGCGCGAGTGGCTGGCCATCCCGTCGATCGGCGCCGACCCGGCGCACCACGGCGACGTGGCCGCCTCCGCGCACTGGCTGGCCGACGCGTTGCGCCGCGACGGGTGGTCCGACGTGCGGGTCTGGGACGAGGGCCCGGCACTGCCCGCCGTGTACGCCTGCCGGCCCGCGGCGGACCCCGACGCGCCGACCGTGCTGGTCTACGGCCATCACGACGTGCAACCGGTCGACCCGGTCGAGCAGTGGCACCACCCACCGTTCGAGGCGACGGTGATCGGCGAGGAGCTGTTCGGTCGGGGCGCCAGCGACGACAAGGGCCAGGTCGCGATGCACCTGCTCGGGATGCGGGCGCACCTGGCGGCGACGGGCGCGACGCAGCCCGCGGTGACCGTGAAGCTGTTCGTGGAGGGCGAGGAGGAGTCCGGCTCGCCGCACCTGACCCGGCTGCTCGACGACCACCGCGACGACCTCGCGTGCGACCTCGTGGTGTTCACCGACACGCCGCTGTACGCGCGTGACGCGCCGACCGTGTGCACTGGTCAGCGCGGGGTCTACGGGGCGGAGGTCGTGTTCACCGGCGGGACGTCCGACGTGCACTCCGGGCGGGCCGGCGGCAGCGTGCCGAACCCCGCCACCGCGATCGCGCGGCTCGTCGCGGCGTTGCACGACGAGGACGGGCGCGTGCGGTTGCCCGGCTTCTACGCCGACGTGACCGAGCCCACGGCGGCCGAACGTGCCGACTACGCGGCGCTGCCGTTCGACGAGACGGTGTGGCTGGCGAACGCCGGCGGCGCCCAAGGGCTGGCCGGTGAACCCGGTTGGTCGACGCTCGAACGGGTCTGGGTGCGTCCCACCGCGGAGGTCAACGGCATCCACGGCGGCTACACCGGGCCGGGGCTGAAGACGATCGTGCCCGCGCGGGCGTCGGTGAAGCTGTCGTTCCGGCTCGTGCCCGAGCAGCGGCCGGAACGGGTCGCCGACGCGTTGCGCGAGTTCGTCACCCGGCACACCCCGGCCGGGCTGCACGCCGAGGTGATCCCGTCCGGTGACGGCGCGCCGCCCTACGCGGTGGACGTGTCCCACCCGGCCGTGGGAGCGGTGCGCGACGCCGTGCAGGCCGCGTTCGAACAGCCCGTGCGGTTCAGCCGGACGGGTGGCTCCGGTCCGGCGGCGCTGCTGCACGGGTGGCTCGGCGTGCCGGTGGTGTACCTCGGCGCGACGTTGCCGGATGATCGGATCCACGCGCCCAACGAGCGCGTCGTCGTGCCGCTGCTGCTCCGCGGCGCCGAGGCCGCCGCCCGGTTGTGGCGACTACTGCCGGAGAGGTTGTCATGATCCGCCGCACCAACCCGGGCGAACCGCTGGCCGACCGGCCAGGCCACTCGCTCGTCGGCGTGATCAGGATGCCGGACACGGTGCAGAGCCCGGTCCGCGCGATCCTGAAGCGGGTGATCGGCGCCCTCACCGCTCTCTTCGCGGCCGTGCTGATCGTCTACCTCGACCGCGACGGCTACCGTGACGTCAACAACGACGGACTGTCCTTCCTGGACGCGGTGTACTACGCGACGGTGTCGCTCTCCACCACCGGATACGGTGACATCGCCCCCGCCAGTTCGTCGGCGCGGCTGGTCAACGTCCTGGTGATCACCCCCTTGCGGGTGCTCTTCCTGATCGTCCTGGTCGGTACGACCCTCGAAGTGCTCACCGAGCGTTCGCGGCAGGCGCTGCGCATCCAGAAGTGGAGGACCAAGGTGCGGGACCACGTGGTCGTCATCGGGTACGGCACGAAGGGCCGGTCCGCCGTCAGCGCCCTGATGGGCGATGGCGCCGAGCCGGGCTCGATCGTCGTGGTCGACACCACCCAGGAGGCCCTGGACGCCGCGTCCTCGATCGGCCTCGTCACCGTCCACGGCTCCGGCACCAGCAACGACGTCCTGCGCGTGGCAGGGGTGCCGCGAGCACGTGCCGTGGTGGTCGCCGCGAACCGCGACGACACCGCCGTCCTGGTCACCCTCACCGCCCGCGAGCTGGCCCCGAAGGCCCAGATCGTCGCCTCGGTGCGGGAGCGCGAGAACGAACACCTGCTCCGCCAGTCCGGCGCGGACTCGGTGGTGGTCTCCAGCGAGACGGCGGGCCGGCTGCTGGGCATGGCCACCGCCACCCCGTCCGTGGTCGACATGGTGGAGGACCTGCTGACCCCCGACGCGGGCCTGGCCATCGCCGAACGCGACGTGGAGCCCTCGGAGATCGGCGGCTCGCCCCGCCACCTGCCGGACATAGTGCTGGGCGTGGTGCGCGACGGCACCCTGTACCGGGTGGACGCCCCGGAAGCCGACGCCGTAGAAGCCGGCGACCGCCTCCTCTACGTCAAGAAGGTCACCCCACCGAGGGACGCCTAGCCTCCGCCACCCCCACCCCCACCCCTCGCCCGGCGCTCTTACTCAGCCAACGGAATCCGCACCACAAACGCGGCTCCAACCGAACCGACCGCCCCGCGCCGCGCGCTGTCCTGCGGGCCGGTGGTGAGGCTGCTCGCCCCGGCTACCTCCGCGACCGGAGCGGGCCGTGCGGCGCCCGCATCCCACACGTCTGCGGCCTGCGGGCTGTCGGCTCGGAGCGCGTCGCCGACCGGAGTCGGTCGCGCTGCGTCTCCACCACCGACCCCACCTCGCGCGTCGGCGGCCGGGTTGCGGTCGTCGGGCGCGTCGGAGATCCCGCCGTGGTGTTCGGCGCTCGCGGCTGGGTGGCCTCCGCGCGACCCGTCGGCACCGGCCCGGTCCACCTTGGGGCCCGCCCCGTGTTCCAAGGAACCTGCGCCCAAGGAACCTGCGGCCAGGGCATCGGCGGCCGGGGGATCGGCGGCCGGGGGATCGGCGGCCGGGGGATCGGCGGCCGGGACATCGGTGGTCATGGCGTGGGTGGCCGTGCGCGATCGCGCCGGGTCGCTGGGGCCGGCGGCGCGTGCGTCCGTGTTGTCTGTTGTGTCCGCGGCTGCGGAGGGCGGCTGTGTCGTCGGCGGCGGCGTCGTCGGCGTCGATGGAGTCGGCGCAGCGGGCACACCTGGCACACCTGGCACCACTGGCGTGGTCGGTCGGCTTGGCGGGCCGCCGGGGCTCAGGGCTGAGTTGCCCGCCGACGGTGATGGGCTGTGGGTTTCGGCCTCGTGCGAGTCGTCGCCGGGGGTGGTGCACGACAGCTCGCCGCCGTGCGCGCGCACGACACCGCGGGCGATCGGCAGCCCGAGGCCCGATCCGCCGGAGCGCTGGTCCCTCGCCTCGTCCAGCCGTACCAGCCGGTCGAAGATGCGTTCCCTCTCCTCCGGCGGCACGCCCGGACCGTTGTCGGACACGACCAACCGCGCGAAGCTGCCCACCCTGGACACGCGCAGCCGCACCCTGCCCGACGGGCCGGTGGCCTGGCGGGCGTTGTCGGCCAGGTTCGCCAACACCTGCGCCAACCGTTGCGGGTCGCCCGAGACGAACTCCGACTCGCCCTCCGCGGCGATGTCGAAGTCCGGCACGAGCAACTGCGTCCGCCCCACCTCGGCCTCGGCCAACGCGAGCAGGTCGACCCGCTCCCGGTGCAGTTCGAGCCCGGCCTCGATGCGCGCCAACGCCAGCAGGTCGTCGACCAGCCGCCCGGCCCGCCGCGACTCGCGCACGAGCAGCAGGTTCAACCGCTCCCGCTCCTCGGCGCCGGCGGTCTGCATCAACGCCTCCGCGACCGCCTGCACGCCCGCGATGGGTGTCCTCAGCTCGTGCGCCGCGTCGGCCACGAACCGTTTCGTGCGCTCCTCCGATCCCTCCAACGAGTCCAGCATGTCGTCGAACGCGGCCGCCGTCCGACCGAGTTCGTTGTCCGCCCGCGACGGGTTGAGCCGGTACCCGCGGTTGCCGCGCGCGATCGACCGGGCCAGCGTGGTCATCGCGTCCAGCGGCGCCAACGCCCGCCGGACCACCAGCACCATCGCCCCGGCCGTCACGGCCAGCGCGCCGACCCCGGCCAGCAGCAACAACCGCCGCAGCCTGGTCTGCGCCGCCGTGATCACCGACGACTCGGCGTACACCGTGATCTTCGACCCGTCGATCAACTGCCGACTGACTTCGTTCGCCACCTCCTCGTCCGGCGCGTTCCCGAACACCGTCCCGTCCGGCATGACCAGCCGGACCTCCACGCCCCGGCCTTCCAACCGGTCCACCAGTTCCGCCCCGCGCACCCGCTGCTTGACCAGCTGCTGCGCCACCCGCGCCTTCTCCAGCAGCGCGGTGTCGACGTCCCGCTTGGACTGCGCCGCGAACAGCGCGTCCACCAACAACACGACCCCGATCAGCACCACGCCGAGCAAGCCGATCGCGGACAAGGTGACCCGTCGGCGCAGGGAGACGGTCCGCAAGCTCACGCCTCGTCCGCCCTGAGCACGTAGCCCAGCCCTCGCACGGTGTGCAGCAACCGCGGCCCGTGCTCCTCCAACTTCCGGCGCAGCGCGCTGACGTGCACCTCGACCAGGTTGGGGTCGTAGTCCTCGTAACCCCACACCGCGGTGAGGATCTGCGTCTTGCCCACCACCCGCCCGCGCTGCGCGGCCAGGTACCGCAACAGGCGCAGTTCGGTGGCGGTCAGCTCGATCGACGCGTCGCCGCGCAGCACCACCGCCGACTCGGCGTCCACGACCAGGTCGCCGATCTGCACGGTCGACGGCGTCCGCCCCAGCCGCCGCAGCACCGCGCTCACCCGGGCGACCAGCTCGGCCAGCACGAACGGCTTCACCACGTAGTCGTCCGCACCCCGGTCGAGCCCGCGCAGCCGGTCGGACACCCCGTCCCGGGCGGTCAACATCACCACCCCGGCCCCGCACGTCCGCCGGATGACCTCCAGGAGCATGAAGCCGTCCCGACCGGGCAGCATCACGTCGAGCACCACCAGGTCCGGCCGGAACCGGACCAGGTCGCCCTCCAGGTCACGACCGTCCGGCCGGACCTGCACCTGGTAACCCGCGTCCCGCAAGGCGGAACTCACCGCGGCGCCGATCGCCTCCGCGTCCTCGATCACCAGCACCCTGGCAGCAGTCGACACCTCCATATTCTGCGTCGCGTCGCCCACCACGGCCGCAAGGCCGTGACGAGCCTGGACAAAATGACGGTCACTCGTCGGCACCCGGCCGGTTACCTGCGGTCGCTCGTTGCCGGGCGGTCAGCGGTCGACAGCGGAGGGCGATGTGCCGGAGGTCGGGGCCGGCCTCTCCGTGGGCGCGGATGGGAGAGACCGGCCGTCTGCGGATCCCGGTGCCACCTCGGGTCGTCGCCGGTGCGGCGACCAGTGCGGCTCGGGATGCGAATGGCTGATCCGATGTGGACACGGACACAGGCGATACGGGACAAGAGCAATAGGGCCAGGGACAACAGGGGACAGGACGGGGGCGGCTCAGGGGCGGCTGGGTCGGCCTCGTCGTGGCTGGGGTGGTGACCCGGGCGGGTGGCTCGTCTGCTGACGGGGTTGAGCGCGGCCCCGGCGGTCGTGCCACCCGTGGAGCGCGAGACCGAACGCCGGGTGCTGGGCGGTGACGCGGTCCCGTGGGCGGGCGCGGGCGGTGCCGGGCACGGCTGGCCGAGGCGTCAGGAGTTGCTCAGGTCGGCGCACGCACCCGGCACGGTGACCGTGTCGGTCGGCGGGTGCCCGATGGTGGCCGAGTTCGAGAGCTCCACCAGGACCCTGGACCTCTCCGGCGCGGCACCCGGGTCCAGGGACGCAGATCCCGTCGCGGTGCGCGGTGCGGCATCCGGCGAAGTGCTCGTGGTCGAACGGGTTCCGGAAGTTTCGTCGAGTGAGGCATGGCTCTAGTGTCGAACAACAGTTCGAGGGTGTGCAAGATCACGATCAGGTGATGTTTGAACGGGCGGCGGAGCCACCGGCCCCCACGACAACCGGCCTCCCCGTCTGCGACCATCCACGCTGTGGCGGTTCCGCGAAGCCCGGTCAGGTGGGCGCTGGTGCTGCTGGTCGTGGGCCTGGTGGCCGTCGCGGCAGCGGTCGCGTTGTGGTGGCCGCGCACGTCCGCCGAGGTCCAGCGGACCGCCGCCACCGTCGTCGCACCGGCCTCCTGCGGCGACGCGGAGGCCTACGACCGGGTCGAACTGACGATCGGTGACCGGACGCACACCGCCAAGCTCGACGGCTGCGGCTATCAGCAGGACGAGGTCGTCGAAGTCGTCGTCCCCGCCGACACCAGCGGCGAGTTCACCGTCCAGGCGGCCGCCAGCACGCCCGTCGGCATGCCGTTCGACGTCAGGCTGACCACGTTGCTGATGTGCCTGAGCGGCCTGGCCGGCGGCCTCTACGCCTACCTGCTGACCAGGCGTTCTCAGCCGACGGCCGCCGCCGGGGCCGCATAGGTGTTGCACGACGACGTCACGCCCGTCGTGTAGCCCTGCGACGCCCATTCGGACTGGTTGTCAGGGCTGCCGTGGGCGTTCTTCTCCGGCGGCTCCTCCACGGCGTACTGGAAGTCGTCCGCCGCCTCCTGCGCCAACCCGGACCCGATCGACCCGGACGCCGCCACCAGGAACATCCCGGCGAAGCAGTTGGCCTGCAGCTCGATCCGCCGCGACATCTCCAGCCCCGCCGGCGTCTCCTCGCCCGCGTCGACGATCTTGGTGTCCGCCGCGCGCAGCATCCCCGTCAACGCCTGCACGTGGTGCCCGTACTCGTGCGCCAACGTCGCCAGGTGCGACCCCGCGCGCTCGCCGCCGCCGTTGTCACGCAGCCGCCGCGTGGGCATGTAGATGGTCCTGTTGCGACCGCAGTAGTACGCGACCGCCTCGCTCTCCGCGGGCGCCGAGCCGCACGGCCCCTCGGTCAGGTCGGGCGACGTGTCCAGCGCGGGCGTGTCGAACGGCAGGTTCGCCTGCTCCAGCACCGGCCGCCACGCCTGGTCCAGGCACACCACACCGGCCTTGTAGTACGCCGACAGCTCCGCGTCCGACACCCCGAACCCCGGCAACGCGCACGTCACCGCGGGCAGCCGAACGGGCGCGGTGAGCAACGGGTGGTCGGCCAGCCGGTGCACGGCACGCGGCCGCGGGGCCTCCGTCTCCGTGGACTGCACGACCGTCACGCCCGGCGCGGCCACCGCACGGCCGTTGATCCGTCGGGACGTCTCGAGCTGCGTGATGCCGCCGAGGCCCAACACGCACAACACGATCAACGAGAACACGCCGATGAGGACGATCGGGTTGTTCTTGGGGGGCTCCTCGGGCGTGTGCACGGTCCTCCAGTCGGGTCAGCTGACGTCCGCCGCGCTCGCCACCCAAGTGTTGCACGCGCTCGTCTCGTTGTTTTTGAACCCGTGGTTGACCCACGCGGCGTTCCGCTCGGGCGCGCCGTGGTCCCGGTTGGGGTAGATCGGGTAGTCGCCCCGGTTGCCCGCGTCCGTCAGCGCCACCGAGATGACGTCGGCGGGCACCGCGCCGTGCGACAGCGGCGCGAGCGTCATCCCGCCGAAGCACGTGGCCTGCAGCTCCTTGCGCCGGTTCAGGTCGAGGCCCTCGGGGGTGTCCCAGCCGCCCTTCTCGTACTGGGCCTGGCCGGACGCCCGCAGGATGCCGGACAGCCACTGGACGTGGTGGCCGTACTCGTGCGCGAGCTGGCCCAGGTACTTGCCCGGGTGGTTGGGGTTCGCCGCACCCTGTTCGTTCGCGTAGTGGTTCGGCGTCCAGTAGATGGTGCCGTCGCAGTACATGGCCGTGCGGTCGGGGCCCATGGAGCCGCACGTGTTGGTGATCTGGGACGTCACCATGACCAGCTCTACCGGCTGGTAAGGCAGGTTCGCCCGCTCGAACGACGGCTTCCACATCGCCTCGATGCACGGCAGCGAGGCCCTGAGGAACCGGTCCTGGCCGGCGGGTGAGTAGTCCATCGCCGGCAGGGGGCAGCCGCCGATGTTGAACGCGCCGAGGCCCGCCGCGTGGATCGGGTTGTCACCCAGCGCGATGACGGCTTTCGGGCCGGCCTTCGGCGTGCTGGTCGACGTGGTCCGCTTGCTGCTCGAGGTCGTGGACGTCGTCGTGGTCGTCGTGGTGGTGGTGGGTTCGGGCGTGTACGTGTAGCTGTCGTACCCGGCGTTGGCCGAGTCGCTCGTCTTCTTGGAGCCGCTGTTCGCGGCCACGAGGCCGATCGTGGCCACGCCCAGCACGAGGAAGCCGACGACCAGCGCGGCCACCAGGGGGCCCTTGCTCTTCTGCCGCGGCAGCGGCGGGTACGGCATCGGGGCCGGGCCCCAGCCCTGGGGCGGTCCGGGCGGCGGGCCCCAGTTGACCGGCGGCGGCTGCGGCGGGGCCATGGGCGGCATCTGCCGCGGGGCCATCGGCGGCGGCATGGCGGGCGCCTGCCCGGGCCAGGACGGCGGTGGCGGCGGCTGCTGGGCGGGCCACTGCTGGGGCTGTTGTGGGTGGAGGGGGGCGGGCATCGGCGGCGGCCCAACCGGTCGTGGCGGCGGCCAGCCACCCGGCGGCGGTGGTTGCGTCATCGCTGGTGGTCCCCCATATCGCGGATGCCCGAATCAGCACAAGAGCTTAGGGGAACTCCGCTATTCTCCGCGGCCGTGTTGAAAAACTGGGGAGCGGCGGCCATCTGCGCGGTCGCGCTGTGCGCGGGCGTGGGCACGGCGACGGCGCAGCCGAGCGACACGGCCGGACTGCCCGGGACGGTCGGCGCGGACGTGCGGCTCAAACTGGAGCGCGACGGCAGGCTGACCGTGACCGAGGTGGTCACCGTTCCCGAGGGCAGGACCGCGACGCGGGTCGTCCCGCTGCGCGTGCCGGTCTCCGCGGATCGCGAACGGGTGTTCCAGGTCGGCGACGCGGCGGTGGACGGCAACGGCACGGCCACGGCATCCGACGACGAGCTCACGATCGCACTCCAAGCGGGCACGTCCACCGTCAAGTACTCCGTGGTCGGCGCCGTCGCCAAGATCGGCGACACGCTGGAGCTGCGCTGGCAGCCCGCGAGCGGCTGGGACACCCCGCTCGACTCGGTGAAGGCCTCCGTGATCACGCCGGACGCGCCGCGGTCGGTGAACTGCCTGGCCGGCGAGCCGGGCACGTCCAAGCCGTGCACCAGCGCGGACCTGGGCGACGGGCGCGGCGTGCGGGTGACCGAGATCGGCCTGGCCGCCGGCGAGCGGGTCGACGTGACGGTCGGGTTGGAGGAGGGCGCGGCTCCCGCCAACGCGCGCGTGGAGGAGTCGTCCGGGCTGGCGGCGGCGTTCGCGTTGACCCCCCTCACCGGCGCCGGGCTCGGTGGGCTCGTCGTGCTGCTGCTGGGCGGCGGGTTGTTGTTGTGGTACCTCCGCGGCCGTGACGCGCGGGCGCTGGCCGGTGAGGTCGGGCCGGTGAACGTGCTGGTCAGCGACGGTTCCGGGCGGGTGGCGTTTGCCTCGCCGGACGGCGTGCTGCCCGGCCAGGTGGGGACCGTGGTGGACGAGCACGTGGACGTGGTCGACGTGACCGCGACGATCGTGGACCTCGCGGTGCGCAACTACGTCTGGATCGAAGAGGTCGACGGGCACGACTGGCGGTTCGTGCGGCGCAACCCGGCCGACCCGGCGCTGTCGGCGTACGAACGCGCGGTGTACGAGGCGTTGTTGCCCGACGGGGTGGACGCGGTGTCGCTGTCGGAGCTGCGGGGCAGGCGGATCGACCTGTCTCGCGTGCGGGACGCGCTGTACGCGGACGTGGTGGCGAAGAACTGGTTCGCGCGCAGACCGGACGCGGAGCGCAACCTGTGGTGGTGGGCCGGTGTCGGGGTCGCGGTGCTGGGCGCGGTGCTGACGGTGGTGTTGGCGCTGGTCGGCGGGGCGGCGTTGTTCGGGCTGGTGGTCGTGGTCGCGGGGGTGGCGTTGGCGGTGGGCGCGCGCACCATGCCCGCGCGGACCAAGCGCGGCAGCGTGTTGTTGGAGCACGTGCGCGGGTTGCGCGGGTACCTGCACACGGCGACGCCTCAGGACATCCCGGAGTCCGATCGGGAGATGGTGTTCTCGCGGTCGTTGCCGTACGCGGTGGTGCTGGGGGAGACCGAGCGGTGGCTGGCCACGTTCGCCGGCACGCGGCCGGGGCTGTACTGGTTCGGCGAGGCGGAGCAGGGCGGTGACCTGCGGCGGTTCGCGCAGCGGTTCCCGGCGTTCCTGGGCGCGGTGGACGGCGTGCTGGCGCAGGCGGGTCACCTGCGGTCGCTGCGGGGCTGACGTTCACCCGAAAGTGATCTTGCACATCTCGAACACAGGTTCGACACTGGAGTCATTCCCGAACCAGACCCGCGGGCGGCGGGCGAAGGTCCACGGGGGTAGAGGCCGCGGCCGACCCGGTGTCCACACGCGCCGGCTCCACCGGGTGGGCGGCCTGCTGAGACAGGTGGTGGTCCGGACCGGCGCGGGCGCGTGCCCGGCTCCGGATCGTCGGTCGAGTCGCTGGTGAGCCGGTCGGAACCCGGTCGGTTCGCGCTGGGCGTAGCGGGATGCTTCGGTGGGTGGGCGACCATCGAGCCCGGCGGTGGTGTGAACCCGTAGGCTGCGTTCATGGCGCTACCCGAACTGCACAGGTTCACGCTTCCCAACGGTCTGCGGGTGGTGCTCGCACCCGACCGCAGCGCCCCGGTCGTCGGGGTGAGCGTGCACTACGACGTGGGTTTCCGCTCCGAGCCCGAGGGGCGGACGGGGTTCGCCCACCTCTTCGAGCACCTCATGTTCCAGGGCAGCGAGAGCCTGGAGAAGCTGGCCCACTTCCGGCACGTGCAGTCCTCGGGCGGCACGTTCAACGGGTCGACCCACCCCGACTACACCGACTACTACGAAGTGCTGCCGTCGGCGGCGCTGGAGCGGGCTCTGTTCCTCGAGGCGGACCGCATGCGGGCGCCGAAGATCACCGAGGAGAACCTGCGCAACCAGATCGACGTCGTGAAGGAGGAGATCAGGCTCAACGTGCTCAACCGACCGTACGGCGGGTTCCCCTGGATCCTCCTGCCGCCGGTCCTGTTCCAGACCTTCCCCAACGCGCACAACGGCTACGGCGACTTCACCGATCTCGAGAACGCCACCGTGGACGATTGCGCCGCGTTCTTCGACACCTACTACGCGCCGGGCAACGCCGTGCTGACGGTGGCGGGCGACTTCGACCCCGAGGGGGCGAAGGCGCTCGTCGAGAAGCACTTCGGTGACGTGCCCGCCCGTCCGGTGCCGGCCCGGCCGTCGTTCGCCGAGGCCGCGCCGAAGGGCGAGCTGCGGGCCGAGCACACCGACAAGCACGCGCCGATGCCCGCCATCGCCGTGGGCTACCGCATCCCGGACCCGGTGAACGAGGTCGACGGCTACCTCGCGTACCTGGTCCTGGCCGGTGTGCTCACCGACGGCGACGGGTCGCGGCTGCAGCAGCGGCTGGTGCACCGCGACGCGATCGTGGTCGACGTCGGCGCCGGGTGCGGTCTGTTCGGGCCGCTGGAGGCGCGCGACCCCGACACGTTCAGCATCACCGCGATCCACCCGGCGGAGGTCACCTCCGAGCAGGTGCTCGCGGCGGTGGACGAGGAGCTGCTGCGGTTGGCCGAGGAAGGGCCGACGGAGCAGGAGCTGGCGAAGGTCACCGCCCGCTGGGTGTCGACCATGCACCGCGAGCACGACCGGCTCACCAGCCGGACCCTGGGGCTCGGGTCGGCCGAGCTGCTGTTCGGGCGGGCGGAGCTGCTGTACGAGCTGCCGGAGAAGCTGGCTGGCATCACCACCGACGAGGTCGCCGCGGCGGCCAAGGCGTTGCGGCCCGACTCGCGCGCCGTCCTGATCCTCAACCCCGCCGACGGAGGTACCGAGTGAGCGCCCCGACCAAGCACCGCAGCGCCGACGAGATCGGTCGTACGGAGCTAGGGCCTCGCCCGTTCCCGGAGCTGGGCGAGCAGCGGGCGGCGGCGGACCTGGACACGGTCGACACCACGCTGGCCAACGGCCTGCGGGTGCTGGCCGTGCGCCGGGACTCGGTGCCGCTGGTGGAGGTGCGGCTGCGGATCCCGTTCGGCGACCCGGCGGCGAGCAGCGTCGGCTCGACGCACGCGGCCCGGGCCGAGGTGCTGGCGAACACGATCCTGACCGGCACCGCCACCCGCAGCCGGGTGGACGTGGACACCGAGCTGGCCCTGGTCGGCGGCGAGCTGGACGCGGTGGTCGACCCGGAGCGGCTGGCGTTCTCGGGCAACGCGCTGGTGTCCGGTTTCGAGACCGTGCTGGACGTGCTGCGGGACGTGCTGACCGGCGCGACCTACCCGGCCGACGAGGTCGAGCGGGAACGCGCGCGGTTGGTGGAGCGGATCCGGTTGGCGCGGTCGCAGCCGAACGTGATCGCGCGGGAGGCGTTGCAGCGCCACCTGTACGGCGACCACCCGTTCGCCAAGGAGATGCCCGAGGCGGACGAGGTCGAGGCGGTGACGCGGGACGACGTGCTGGCGCTGCACTCGTCGGCCGTGCTGCCGCGCGGTTCGGTGATCGTCGTGGTGGGCGACGTGGCGCCCGACGCGGCGGTGCGCGCGGTCGAGGGCGCGCTGGGCGGGTGGACCGGCGAGGGCACCGCGGTGTCGTTGTCGCCGCTGCCGCCCGTGCGGGGTGGTGACGTGCTGTTCGTGCACCGTCCCGGCGCCGTGCAGTCCCAGATCCGGCTCGCCGGGCGCGGGCTGGAGCGCACCGACGACCGGTACCCGGCGTTGCAGCTGGCGAACCTGGTGTTCGGCGGGTTCTTCTCGTCCCGGCTGGTGGAGAACATCCGCGAGGACAAGGGCTACACCTACAGCGCGCGGTCGCACCCGGAGTTCACGCCGGGCGGCGCGACGCTGCTGGTGGACGCCGACACCGCGAGCGAGGTGACCGCGGCGGCGCTGCTCGAGACCCGGTACGAACTGGGCCGGCTCGGTCTGGTGCCGCCGACGGAGTCCGAGGTGGACACCGCGCGCCGGTACGCGATCGGGTCGCTGCTGACCGCGACGTCGTCGCAGGGCGGGCTGGCGTCGTTCCTGGTGAACCTCGCCGGGCTCGGGCTGGACGTCGAGTGGTTCACCGGGCACCCCGGCCGGCTGGCGGCGGTCACCGTGGAGCAGGTCACCGAGGTGGCGTTGGAGTTCTTCGCGCCGACGTCGTTCACCGGCGTGCTGGTGGGTGACGCGGACACGTTGACCCCGCAGCTGCGGGCGTTGGGCGGCGTGACCCTGCCGTGAGCTTCGAGTTGGTGGAACTGCCCGCCCTGTCGCGGTTCACGGTGGATCGGCGCGAGCCGTTGCGCGGCGACGCGGAGCAGCTCGCGCTGCTGTGGGCGAAGGCGCGCGTCCTCACCGTGGACGCGCACGGCCGCACGTTGGTGGCCGACCAGGCCTCGCGCCTGGTCGACCGCCCCGCCACCGAGTTCGGCGACGGTCCGCCGGACACGGCGGTGCTGCTCGGCGAGCAGGACGGCGTGGCGTACTGGGCGGTTCCGCTGACCGAGGACGAGACGGACGTCCGCGCGCCCTCCGGCCGGGCGTGGGTCCGGCCGGAGCTGACGGACGAGCCGCAGTGGCTCGACCTGCGGGCGTGCGGCGCGTTGTTGGACGACACCGGCGCGGGCCTGTTCACGTCGGCGGTGGCGTTGTTCCACTGGCACCGGTCGGCGAAGTTCTGCGCGGTGTGCGGCGGGACGACCGAGTCGATCAAGGCCGGGTGGGCTCGGGTCTGCGAGCAGTGCGGGCGCGAGGAGTACCCGCGCACGGACGCGGCCGTGATCTGCCTGGTGCACGACGGCGCGGACCAGGTGCTGCTCGCCCGTGGCGAGGGTTGGCCCGAGGGTCGGTACTCGGTGCTGGCCGGGTTCGTCGAGGCGGGCGAGTCGCTGGAGGCGTGCGTGGCGCGGGAGATCGAGGAGGAGGTCGGCGTCGAGGTCGTCGGCATCCGCTACCTCGGCAGCCAGCCGTGGCCGTTCCCGCGGTCGTTGATGGTGGGGTTCGAGGCGGTGGCCGACCCGACCGAGCCGCTGCGGCTCGCGGACGGTGAGATCGCACAGGCCCGGTGGGTGAGCCGGGCCGACGTGCGGCAGGCGCTCGCCGAGCCGGGCAGCGTGCCCGACCTGCTGCTCGCGCCGGGCGCCTCCATCGCCTACCGGATGATCCAGTCCTGGGTGGCGGCCGGCTGACCCGGTCCCACCCCACCGCCACGCCGCCCGCCGGTCAGCCCGGCAAGCGCAGGTCAGGCAGATAGGCGCAGGCCAGGCAGGCAAGCGCGGGTCAGGCGGGCGCGGGTCCGGCTGGCACCTGTTGGGCTGGCGTAGTCGGGCGAGCGGCAGAGGGCGGCTGGCGGGCGGGCGCAGGGCGGGCCGGTGGAGGTTGGGCCCGCGCAGGGTGGCCGGCGCGGGTCGGGCGGTTCGGTGCAGGTCGGTGGGTCAGGCGGGCTGGAGCAGGGCGGGCCAGGGCAGTAGGCGCACGAAGTCCGCGTACCGGGTCCAGGTGATCTCCGGCAGTTCGGCGTGCAGTCGGCGCAGGTCGATGTCGGTGCCCACCTCGGTGAAGTAGCCGAACATCGCCGCGAGGTCCGCGGAGTACCGGGCCACCACCTCCAACGGCGGGCAGTGGTGGTGGATCGGGTGGCCGGTGGCCCTGGTCAGGGCCTCCGCCATGTCCGCCGGGGTGAGGGCCTCGCCGGCCAGGTCCAGGCGCCTGCCCGCGAACCGGTCGGGTTGCTCCAGGGCCAGCACGGCGACGGCGGCGATGTCCCGGACGGCGACCAGGTGCAGCGGGCGGTCGGAGGGCATGGGCAGGTAGAACGTGCCCTCGCGCAGGCCGCGCAACGTCCACTCGCCGAACTTGTCGTCGATGAACGCCGCCGGCCCGAGGGTCGTCCACCGCGGTCCGGCGGTGACCAGGTGCTCCTCGATGCGCTGCTTGCTGTCGAAGTGCGGGATGCCGGTGCGGCGGTCGGCGTTGGACGCCGAGGTGAACACGATGTGCTCCACGTCCCGCGCCGCGTCGACCACCGCGATGCCGTGACGGGTCTCGCCGCCCGGGTCGCTGCCGAACGGCGTCGTCACGACGAAGACCGCGCGGACGCCGCGCAGGGCCGCGCGAAGAGACGCAGGATCGTCGAAGTCACCGTGCGCGAGTTCGGCGCCGAGTCGGCGAAGTCCTTGCGCCGCAACGCTGTGCGGTGCGCGGGTGAGGGCGCGGACGCGGTGGCCGCGGGCCAGGAGAGCGCGGGTCACGGCTCCGCCCTGGGCCCCGGTCGCACCGGTGACGAGTGTGAGTTCCATGAGCAAAGGTTGACTCTGAAAGTGTTCGCCGGTCAAGCGAGTTTGCTAGAGTGCGACCGTGAGCCGACGCGAGCCGAGCGACGCCCTGCTGGCGTGGCTGTACGTCCAGCAGGGCGTGGACGCCGTGCGGGTCGCCGTGGAACGGCGGATCGAGGCCGTCGCCGGGTGCTCGCTGCTGGAGCACGAGGCGCTGTACCGGATCCACATGAACGGCCGGCTGCTCATGTCCGAGCTGTCCGACCTGCTCGCGGTCAGCCCGAGCGGCGTCACGCGACTGGTCGAACGGCTGGTGCGGCGCGGCTGGGTCGTGCGCGAGCAGCCGCCGGACAACCGCCGGGTCGTCCACGCCGTGCTGACCGACGCCGGGCGGCAGGTGCTGGCGGCCACGAGCGCCCCCGCGTACCGGGACGCGGTCGCCGAGGAATTCGCCGCGCCGCTGAGTGACCGAGACCTCGCCGATCTTCAGCGTATCGGGCGGAAACTGCTGGAAGCGCACGGCAAATGGGACGCCAAGCGGTTCGCGACCGACTAACGTCGGGACGTCTGCGCGCCCGTGTGGCGGCCGTGGTCCAACTCGCCCGATGGGGGTCGCCGTGCACCGCAAGCTGACCGTGCGCGACCTGCGTGCCGGCAACCGGGCGCGGGTGTTGCGCGCGCTGTACTTCGACCAACCGCGCAGCCGGCAGGAACTCGCGGGCGCCACCGGGCTCAGCCAGGCGTCGGTCAGCAACGTCGTCGCCGAGCTCATGACCGACGGCGTCGTGGTGGAGGCCGGGCAGGTCGACTCGGACGGCGGGCGACCTCGCGTGCTGCTGCGCGTCGACCCGGCGCACGCGGCGGTGGTGGGTGTCGACGTCGGCGAGACGCACGTGCTGGTCGAGGTGTTCGACCTGACGCTGCAACGGCTGGCGGAGGCGACGTTCCCGATGGAGCCGGACGTCCACTCGGTCGACGACGTGGCGCGGCGGGTCCTCGAAGGGCTCGACCGGTGCCTCGCCGTCAGCGGGGTCGGCGACGTGCTCGGCGTCGGCATCGGCGTGCCGGGGCAGGTCGAGCACGGGCTGGTGTACGCGCAGACCGTCGGCTGGCGGGGCGTCGCGCTGGAACAGCTGCTGCGGACCGGGACCGACCTGCCGTTGTTCCTGGACAACGGCGCGAACACGTTGGGGCAGGCGGAGGTCTGGTTCGGCGCGGGCCGCGGCACGGGTGACGCGGTGGTCGCGTTGATCGGGTCGGGCGTCGGCGCGAGCGTCATCACCGGCGGCGTGCTGTACCGCGGTTCGTCGGGCGGCGCGGGGGAGTGGGGCCACACCACGGTCGCGCTGGACGGCCGCCCGTGCCGGTGCGGCGCGCACGGGTGCCTGGAGGCGTACATCGGCGCGTCGGCCGTGGTGCAGCGGTACCGCGCGGTGAAGGCGGACGTGCCCGCCGAGCAGGAGGCGGCGTTGGCGGCGCTGGTCGCGGACGGTTCGCGGGCGGCGCGCGACGTCCTCGCCGAGACCGCCCGGTACGCGGGCCTCGGCATCGCCAACCTGATCAACCTGTTCAACCCGTCCCAGGTGATCGTCGGCGGCTGGGCCGGGCTCCTGCTCGGCGAGCGGATCCTGGACGACGTCCGCGCCCAGGCCTCCCGCCACGCCCTGCACCGACCGTTCGAGCAGGCGTCGATCACCCTGTGCGAACTGGGCCCGGAGTCGGTCGCGCTCGGCGCGGCGACGCTGCCGGTGGCCCAGTTCCTGGCCGCGGGTGGTGTGCGCCGCCGCACCCCCAGTCACGTGGTCTGACGACGGCGCTCGCACCGGTCAGGCGGCGTGCTGGTACGCCGGGTACGTGAGGTAACCCGCGTCGCCGCCCTGGTAGTACGTGTCGACGTCGACGGGCGCGATCGGCAGGTTGGCGCGGAGCCGTTCCACCAGGTCGGGGTTGGCGATGAAGGCGCGGCCGAAGCTGATCAGCTCCGCGCCCAGGCCGAGCCAGTGGTCGGCGGCGGCCCGGTCGGCCTGCTTCGGGCCCATCGGGACCACCGGGTTCATGATCAGGGTGCCCGGCCACGCGCGGCGCAGCCCGATCAGCACCTCCTCGTCGGCGGTCGCCTCCAGGTGCACGTAGGCGAGGTCGAAGCGGGCGAGCTCGGCGAGCAGGGCCGCGTACAGCTCCGGCACCTCGGTCTCCTCGACGCCCCAGAACGTGGCCCCGGGCGAGAGCCTGATCGCGGTGCGCTCCGCGCCGACGGCGTCCACCGTGGCCTCGACCGCCTCGACGGCGAACCGGATGCGGTGGGTGATCGGGCCGCCGTAGCGGTCGGTGCGCAGGTTGGCGTTGGACGACAGGAACTGCGAGATCAGGTAGCCGTTCGCGCCGTGCAGCTCGACGCCGTCGAACCCGGCGTCGACGGCGCGCCGCGCGGCCTCGGCGTACGAACGGGCGTGCTCGGGCACCTCGGCGGTCTCCAGGGCGCGGGGCACCGGCGCGGGTTGTGGCCCGTTCGGGGTGAACACGTCGCCCACGGCGGCGACGGCGGACGGTCCGACCGGCTGGAAACCGGTGGTATCGGGGTGCGAGACCCGGCCGCCGTGCATGAGCTGGGCGAAGATGCGTCCGCCGTTGACGTGCACGGCGTCGGTGACGGGCCGCCAGGCGGCCACCTGCTCGTCGGTGTGCAGGCCCGGCGTGCCCGGGTTGGACTGCCCGATCAGGCTGGGCTGCACGCCCTCGGAGACGATCAACCCGGCTGTGGCGCGCTGGGCGTAGTAGGTCGCCATGGACGGGGTCGCGAGACCGCCGGCCGCGGCCCGGACCCGGGTCATCGGCGCCATCACGACCCGGTTGGGCAGGTCCAGACCGCCGAGGCGGTAGCGGTCGAACAGCGTGGTCATGCCGGAACTCCTTCGTACTGGTCGAGGGCCGCGACGGGCCCGACCGGTACGCTAAAACCTGACATCAACGTGAGAGGCAAGTCGTGCGGCCGGTGTCACAGTCGGGAGGGTCGGATGCGGATCGGTGATCTCGCGGCGCGGGCCGGGGTCAGTGTCCGTTCGCTGCGGTACTACGAGGAGCAGGGACTGCTCAGCAGCACGCGCAGCGCGGGCGGGCAGCGGCAGTACACGGAGGCCGACGTCGAGCGGGTCGCCTTCGTCCAGCGCCTGTACGCGGCCGGGCTGTCCAGCCGCACGATCATCGAGCTGCTGCCGTGCGTCGACTCGCCCAGCGACGAGAACTCCGACGCCGCGATGGAGCGCATGGCCGACGAACGCGACCGGCTCTCCGCGCACATCGACGAGCTCCTGCGCACCCGTGACGCGCTCGACGCCCTGATGGCCGCGGCCCAGGCCTACCGCGACGCCCGTCGGGTCCCCGCCTGACGTCCTAGGGGTCGACCCGGTCGAGCGCCGCGCCGTCCCACGTGGTCTGCGTGCACGCCACGCCGCGCCCGTTCTTGGGGCGCAGCACGTCGTAGATGTGCATGCGCGGGATCTTGTCGGACACGCCCCAGCCGCTGGGCCAGGTGATCACCCAGTCCATGTCGAGGTCGACGAGCAGGCCGAGCATGCGTGCGATCGTCGGGTCGTCGAGCCGCTCGAACGCCTCGTCCAGCAGCACCAGCCGCAACGGCGAGAACTCGCCGCTCACCGCGTCGTAGAACGACGCCGCCGCGGCGAACAGCGTCACGTACGAGATGAGCCGCGTCTCGCCGGACGACAGCTGCCGCAGCCTGCGTTCCCGCGGGTTGCCGTCCGGGCCGGTGTCGGCGACCGTGACGGTGAACTGGTGCCACGTCCGGTAGTCCAGGGCGCGGGACAGGATCTCGGCGTAGTTGCCGGTGTGCGCGTCGCGTTCGGCCTCGATGCGTTCGGTGAACACGCGGCGCAGCGTGGCGTCCTGCTCGGGATCGCGTTCCGCGTAGGGGAGGCGGACCAGCGCCAACGCGTCGCGCGTCTCCTCCTCCAGCGCCGACGACGGCTTCCACGCCAGCTTCACGTGCACGCCCTGGCTGGAGCGGGCCTTGCCGAGCACCTCGTTCATCCGCTTGCACAGGTCCTCGGCGACGGCGATCTGCCCGCGCAGCCACTCGGCCAGGTCGCGGATCAGGTAGTCGGCGAAGATGTTCTGGTACTGCTCGTCGAGGAAACCGCGCTGTTCGGCCAGTTTCGCGGTCACCTGCCGGGCGGCGACGGCGACCGGGCGGGCGCCCTCCTCGCCGGTGACGGTGACGGTGAGCAGGCCGACGTGCTGCTCGGCGGCGATGTCGTGGCTGCCGGCCAGCGACGTCTGGAGCGCCTGGAGCTTGGTGATCACCGTGGCCTCGCCCGCGCCGCGCCGGTCGGACGCCGCCAGGGCCGTGCGGACCGACGTGACGTCGTCCGGGGTGTCGGGCAGTGCGGCGACGAGGATGCCGGGCGCCTGCACGGTGGCCTTGAAGTGCTCGGTCGCGCGGGTCAGGGCGTCGCGGGCGGTGGCGAGCTGTTCGGCCGACGTCTCCAGTTGGGCGTTCAGCTTCGCGGCCTGCTCGCGTGCCGACGTGACTTGTTCGCGCACGCTCTTGAGCTCGTCGCGCATCTCGCGCCGTGAACGCTCCAAAGTGGACAGTTGGTGCGCGATTTCCCTTGCTTCGCCGCCGATCGCGTCGGTCAGCTCGGCCAACGTGGACGCCTGCGACGCGTAGTCGACGCACCGCGCCTCCGCGTCCGCCTCCGCCGCGGCCCGATCGTCGACGGCCGCGTGGTACCGGTGCGCCGCGTCGGTCAGGTCGGCCACCGTGCCGCGGCACTGGCGGCGCAGGACGTCGCCCAACCGGTCGGCCGTGCGCTGCGCCTCGGCCGCCGCCTGCTGGGCTTGGTGCAGGCCGTCGGTGGTGGCGGGCAGGCCCGCGTCGCCGGCCTGGCGCACGACTTCGGCGGCGGCGGCTTCGCCACGCGCCTGGGCGGTGGCGAGTTCGTCGCGCAGCTCCTCCGCGCGGCGGGCGGCGCGGTCGGCGGATTCCTGGGCGGCCTGGAGGCGGCCGTGGCGGGCGACCAGCTCGCGGTCGGCCGGGAAGCGGTCGAGGTGGGCCTCCCACTGCTCGACCAGGCCGTGCGCGGCGGCCAGGTCGGCTTCCGCCACGCCGAGATCGGCGCGCAGGGTGGCCAGCTCGTCCTCGAGTTCCGCGATCCGGCGCTGGCGGGCGGCTTCGCGGGCGCCCGCGCCGATGAACTCCGCCGCGTCCTTGTGCCACGCGCCGGTCAGCACGCCCGCCTGCCAGCGGCCGTCCGGGGACACCGCGAACGCGGCGCCGGCCGGGGCCAGGGTCCGCAGGGACACCGAGGCGAGCAGCTCCGCCACCACCGCGGCCGGGACCGGTGAGGCCGGCTCGACGGCCGGGATCAGCACCGTGGCCAGGGACGGGCCGTCGACCGGGGTGCCGGGGACGGCCAGCACGTCCGGTGCGGGTGCGGGTGCGGCCGGGGTGGCGGTGGGGTCTGCGGCAGGTGCGGTGGGTGCGGGGTCGGTCGGGGCGGCGGTCGCGTCGGGTTCGGCTGCGGGCTGGGGTGCGAGGTGGGCGGTGGCTGCGGGGTGGGTCGGGTTGGTGAGGTGGGCCGAGGCGGTGGGGTGGGCCGGGTCGGGGAGGTCGGCTGGGTCGGGGAGGTCGGCTGGGGTGGTGGGGGCGGCTGGGTCGGGGCGGTCGGGGGTGGTTTCGGCGGGTCCGCTGGTTTTCAACCGAGTGGTGGTAACAGTGTTTCCGTACATGTTCGGGGCAGGTTCACCCGTTTGTGTTACCCAGGCGTCCAGGAGGCCGGACGCTTCCAGGGCTGCTTCCAGGCCCGCTCGGGAGCGGTCGTCGATGGTGGGGTGGAAGTCGACCAGGCGGTAGAAGGGGGCGCCGGTGGTCTGGTCCCGGTCGGACGCGGTGAAGCGGCCTCGGGTCGGGGTTTGGGCCGTTCCGGAACGCAGGCGCGACAGTTCGGCGTCCCGGCCGTTGATCGACGTGACCAGGTCGGCCCGGCGTCCGGCGGACCGGTGCGCGTCGTCCCTGGCGGCGGTGACCAGGGGACCCACCCACTCGCGGGCGGTGGTGGTCAGGGTGCGGGCGGTGGCCGGGTCGACGGAGGTCGGCAGTGGGAGGGGTGAGTCCGGGTGGCAGGTGGCCAGGGGGCCGGAGGTGCGCCACGACTCGACGTCGGCCAACCACCCCTGGGCGACCTCGGCCAGTTCCTGCGCCTCCTGGTTGCGCAACGCCGCCGCCTCGGTCGCCGCGTGCTGCGCGTCCCGCGCCGTCTGCCGCAGCGCCTCCACCTTCCGCTGCGCCGCATCCAGCTCGGCCGCCCGCGCCGCCAGCGCCAACGCCAGCGCACCGCGCTGCCGCGCCGCCGAAGCGATCTCCGACGTCCGCGCCGCCACCTCCGCCAACGTCCCCTCGTCGACGGACGCCGAAGGCGGCACGCGGCGTTCGATCGGCAGCGGCTCGGCTTCCGGGTCCGGCTTGGCTCGCACCGACTCCGTGCGCACGACCGCGTCCGAACTCGACACCCGCGGCACGTCCGGCACGGTGTCCGCGGGGAGACCGGCCACGCGCAGGTGGTGGCGCAGCGGCTCGACCAGCTCCTGAGCCGAACCCAGGTCCTCGGCCAACCGCCGCAGCAGCCGCAGCACGCCGTCGACCGCGCCGTCCTCCTGCACCCGCTGCTTGTTCGCCATGTCCAGCGCCGCCACCGCCGACGAACGCTTCTCCGCCACCAGCTTCTCGCGCGTCTGCAAGTCCTGGAGGTCGCGGAACGCCGGCAGCTCCTTCAGCGCGCCGATGGTCTCCTCGGCCTGCTGCTCACCGGCCTCCAACGACGCCACCGAGTGCTCCGCCGCCGCACGCGCCGCCAGCGCCTCCTCCAACGACGCCGCCAGCCGGGCCGACGCGCGCTCCAGCTTCCGCACCCCGTCCTCGGCGCCGCCCAACCGCTCCGCCGCCGCGCGCAGCCCGCCGAACGCGTAGTCCGAGTAGGTCTTCAAGAACGTGCCCAGCGCCGCGTCCGCCGACGACAGCCGCGTGATGTTCTCCCGGATCGACTCCAGGTCGTCGAACGACGTCGCCAGCTGCTCGACCATCGCCTGGTCCAGCGGCGGCAGCGCGTCGGACAGGATCTGCTCCAGCTGCCCTTCCAGCACCTTCAACCCGACGTCCGGGTTGCGCAGCGTCCGCTGCAGGTGCAGCAGGTCGCCGTACCGGGGCGCGGGCACGCCGTACACGGTCTCGGCCACGCGCGCCCGGAAAGCCGCCTCCTCCAGCACGCAGTCCGCGCCGATCAGGTCGCGCAACTGCGCCGGTCCCAGCGGCGTGCGGTCCGCGCCGACCAACGTCAGCCCGTGTCCCACCCGCGACGAGGTGATGAACCGCCACGAGTCGGTGATCGCCTGCGAGGTCTTGGACGCCTTCACGCCCAACCCGCAGGTCAGGTACTCCCCGGCACCGCGCGTCAGCTCGACCCACGCGTACCCGATCCGGTTCGGCCCGCCGTCGTAGTCGTCCAGCATGAGCCGCCGCAGCGACACCGTGTCGAAGCCCTTGGAGCCGACCTGCCGCAGGTCGCCGTCCAGGCACAGCGGCAGCAGCAGCTCCAGCGTGCGCGACTTGCCGGACCCGTTGGTGCCCTGGAAGATCGCGCGCCCACCCGAGAAGTCGAACGTCTGCTCGGTGTACTGCCAGATGTTGACGATGCCGCCCCTGTGCAGCCGCCACCTGTTCACGCGGTCTCCTCATCGAACAACGACCAGCTGGGCACGTCCGGCACGACCACCGGCTCCACTTCACGTTCGGGGTCGCCGTCGGGCGAGGGCAGCCACCGGTGCGCGGCGGCGTTGAGCAGCCACCCGTCCTCCGAGGCGACCGCCAACCCCATGCGGCGCAACAGCTCCAGCACCTCGTCGACCAGGCGGTCCAGGTCTTCGGTGAACTGCTTGGACCACGCGGTCGGGTAGTCCTCCACCAGCCGCGAGCACACCGACCGCAGCTCGCCCCGGTCCACGGCGTGCCGCCCGTCGGAGCGCGGTTCGCCCTCCAGCAGCTCCGGCAGCGCCAGCAACGCGATCCGCGCCACCGTGGACGTGCCGGGGAAGTACAGGTCGGTCAGGTAGTCCTCGGGATCGGCCGCGAGCACGCCCTCGACCCGGCACTCGGTGCGCAGGCCGAAGCACGTCTCCAGCACCGCGGACTCCTTGCGCTGGTTGCGCCGCAACCACTCCGCCTGCTCCGGCGGCAGGTCCGCGTACAGCACCACGGGGTTCTCCACCAGCTTGCGCCGCACCGCGTGCTCGACGCCGCGCGGACCGGGCCGGGCCGCCAGCTCCACCAGCCGGGACGGCGACGACGCCTCCGCGACCGGGCCGGTCAGCAGCTGCCCGAGCAGGTCGGTGTCGATGGTGATCAACGCCTCGGCCTGCACGTCCACCGTGCCCTCGGTCTCGTGCAGCACGCCGAGCGACACCAGGTGCCGCAACGCCGCCGTCAGCGCCCGCCGGTCCGCCACGTCGTCCACCACGGTCAGCCCGGCCTCCACCGCCGCCGCACGGATGTCCGCCACCAGCCGCGACAGCAGCGCCTGCCGCCCGATCCCGGTCAGCACCGCCATGGTCAGCGCCACGTACGCGTACCCGCGCGGCGACATGCCGAGCACGCCGCGCGAGTCGTCGGCGCCCGGACCCGCCTTGTAGAGCCGCGCGAACCGCCGTTCCACCACGAGCCGGTAGCCCAGCTGCCGGGCGAACAGGTCCTGCAACGCCGCCCGGTGCCGGTAGACCAGCGTCAACAGCTCGCCGTCCGGCCCGTCGGCGCGCAGCAGCGGTCGCCGCAGCAGGGTGCGGGCGCAGCGCACCACGTTCGCCGCGTCGATCTCGGAGAGGTCGTCGAACATCAGTCGAGCACCAACGTCGAGTCGTGCAGCGTCAACGTGCCCGCCGCCGAACGGATCCGCGTGGAACGCCCGGCGGCGTGCGAGACGGTCACGCGCAGCCCGCGCACCGGGTCCGTCGCCGAACCCGAGTCGGCCGCGGTGTCGCGCTGCGCCATCGCCAGGGTCAGCAGCTCGCACAGCACCTCGAGCGCCTCACCGGACAACGTCGTGGACGACAGCCGGGGAGCCGCCGCCGCCAGCTCGGCCACGGACGCCGCCCGCCGCTCGTCGGCCTCCCGCGCCTCGGCCAGCAGCGACTGCTCGGTCATCGGGTCGTCCAGGATCCGCGACGTCCGCCCGCGCGCGCCTCGATCGCCGCGGCTGCGCACGCTCACCTGCACGTCGACCACCGGCCCGTCGCGCCACGGCGTGCGCTCGTTGTCCCGGTCGTGCTCGGGCGCCGGCGACACGTGCCGCGCCGCGTACAGCCCGAACGCCGCCGCGTACAGCTCGTGCGCCTGCTCACGCGTGCCCGAGTCGAACCACCCGGCCAGCTTCAGCAGCTCGGCCCGCCGGCTCGGCAGCAGCCCGCCGCCGGACGTCGCCCGCTTCACGCTCGCCAGCAGCGACCCGATCGCGCGCGCCGTGGCCTCCCGCAACGCCGTCACCTGGCTCGGCCGCCCCGGCCGGTCCACGAACCAGTCGGTCAGGTCCTGCCAGTCCTCCGCGGACCGCCCGCGGGCCCGTTCGACCTGGTCGCCGAGGTCGGCGCGGCCCAGCAGGCGCAGCAGCTCGGACCGCGCGGAGGTGACCCGGGCCAGGGCGTCCGCGATGGCCGGCGTGTGCCGCAGCACGTCCTCCACGACCATCTGGATGTACTCGACCAGCAGGTTGCGGAACCCGGAGATCTCCTCCGGCGCGAGGTGGTGCCGCGTCACGACCTGACCCAGGTAGGCGTAGAAGTCGCGCACGGTCGCGGCCAGCTCGGCGTGCTGGAGGAACAGCGTGGTGACCTGCTCGGCGAGCACCTCGCGCGAGCGGGGCGCGCCGCTGATCAACGCCTCCGACAGCGACTGCCCGAGCCGGTCCAGGCCGCGTTCCACGGCCGGCAGCAGCTCCCGCGACACCTCCCGCGCGCCCTCGGGCACGCGCAGCAGCTCGTCCACGTCGCGCTGCACCCGGACCGCGAGCTTGCTGACCTGGTAGCGGACGCTGCCGTGCTGGAACTCGGCGATGCTGGAGGCCACCACCTCGCGCCTGCCCTGCACCAGGTTGCCCCACTCGACCAGCTGCCGGAGCCGGTTGATCACGTTCTCGATGCGCGACTCGCCCGCCTCGACCCGGCCCTCCCGCTCGGCGCCCGCCAACGCGCCCGCGACCTCGCCCGCCGACAGGTCGGCCAGCAGCGTGGACGTGAACAACCGCATGATCGCCAGGTACGTGCGCTGGTGATCACGGGCGTCCAGGTACGCGTAGAGCTTGAGGCGGCCGGCTGGTTCCACGGTGCGCCACCCTAATGCGGCGGTCCGACACGTGCGGGCTACCGTGCCCGTGTGAGTCTGGGGCGCGCGGTGGGGTTGGTGCTGGGCGTGGCCGCTGACGCGGTGTTCGGCGACCCCGAGAGGTATCACCCGGTAGCGGGATTCGGTCGGGCGGCGGCGGCGCTGGAGCGCAAGCTGTACCGCGACCACCGGGCGGGCGGGGTGGCGCACACGGCGGTGCTCGTCGGCGGCACGGTCCTCGCCGGCCTCGCGGTCGAGCGGCTCGGCAGGCGCAGCCAGGTCTTCGAGGCCCTGAGCACGGCCGCCGCCACCTGGATCGTGCTCGGCGGGTCGTCGTTGGCCGACGAGGGCACCGCGATGGGCCGCGAGCTGGACGGCGGCGACCTCGAAGCGGCGCGCAATCGTTTGCCCAACCTGTGCGGGCGCGAGCCGCGCAAGCTCGACACGATGGGCCTGGCGAAGGCGACCGTCGAGTCCGTGGCGGAGAACACGTCCGACGCCGTGGTGGCCCCGCTGTTCTGGGGCGCGGTCGCGGGCGTGCCCGGCCTGCTCGGCTACCGCGCGGCGAACACGCTCGACGCCATGGTCGGCCACCGCAACGAGCGCTACCGCCGGTTCGGCTGGGCCGCCGCACGGCTGGACGACGTGGCGAACCTGCTGCCCTCCCGGCTGGCCGCGCTGCTCACGGCGGCCGGCGCGCCGGTCGTCGGCGGGTCCGCGGGCGAGGCGTGGCGGACCTGGCGGCGGGATGCGGCGGCGCACCCGAGCCCCAACGCGGGGCAGGTCGAGGCGGCGTTCGCGGGCGCGTTGGAGGTCCGGCTCGGCGGGCGCACGGTGTACGCGCACGGCGCGGAGGACCGGCCGGTGCTCGGGCACGGCCGCAACCCCGACGCGGGTCACGTGACCCGGGCGGTGGAGCTGTCGCGGGTGGTCGGCGCGTCGGCGGCGGCCGTGACCGCGCTCATCGCGCTGGCGCGGCCTCGTCTTCGGCGAGCTGTTCGGCGACGGACTTGCGCCTGACCTTCGCCTTGCCCGGCTCCTCGCCCAGCGCGCCGCCGGGCCGGATCTCGCGGACGGTGAAGTACAGCCAGCCGCCCAGCGCCATCGCGCCGAACGCGATCCACTGCAACGCGTAGGAGAAGAACGGTCCCGCGTCGAGCTTCGGCAGCGGCAGGGACTCCTCGACACCGGGCTGGCCCTCGGTGAGCTGGAAGTAGCCCGGCCGCAGTTCGAGCCCCGCGGCCCGGCCGACCACGGCGGAGTTCACCGAGTACACCTGCCGGTGCGCGTCCTCCTGGAACGCCTCCCGGGTGTCCGACTCGTCCCGGCGGACCAGCGCCACCAGCGTCACGTCACCGGTCGGCACGGGCTTGAGGTCGGGCACCTTGATGCCGTTGACCGGCCGCACGTAACCCCGGTCGACCAGCACCGTCGGCCCGTCGGCCAGCCGGAACGGCGTCAGCACCTCGAACGCCGCCTCACCCTGCACGGTCCGCAGCCGGGCCACCGCCTGCCCCTCGGGCAGGTAGCGGCCGGTCAGCGTCACGCGCCGCCACTCCACCTCGGCGGCGGGCCGGTCGAGCAGCGTGGCGACCGGCACCGGGTCGGTGCGCAGGGACGACGTGACCGCGTTGTTCTGGGCGTCGCGCTCGGTGTCGCGGTCGAACTGCCACGGCGCCAGCAGCGTGAAGCACGCGCCCGCGAACACCCAGACCGCCAGCGTCAACGCCAGCCATCCGGGCTGCAACAGGAACCTCAACCGCACGTGACCACGGTAAGCCCTAGGCCGTTGTGACCTGCACCCGGTCGAAGCGGACGGTGAAGCCAGGGCCCGTCGGCGCCGCGACCATCACCCCGACCAGCACCTCGACCTCGGGCGGGAAGTACGCGAGCCGCAGCAGGGTCGTCGGCTCGGCGTCGCCGACGCCGTAGCGGACGGTCACCGCGTCGCCCTCGCGCACCGCCGCGATCGTCACCCGGTCGACGCGCCCGGCCGGCACCACCGACCAGTCGGAGAAGTCCCTGGTCACGACCGTGCTCACCTGGAACTCGTCGTCCACGAGCTCCACGCCCGCCTTGATCCAGTTGCGGTCGTCGAGCCACAGCGCGACGCCGGCCTGGTCGTACTGGGCGGCGTAGTCCGCGGTGAACGAGGCGGTGACGGTGAAGTCGCCGGTCAGCGGCGCGCCGAGGACGTGGCCGCTGTCGCGGTCGTAGCCGTAGTGGGTGGTTCGCCAGAAGTCGGTCTCCGGGTCGCTGGTGACGGTGAGCCCGTCCCGGTCGCTCCACGTGCGCGGTTCGTTGAGCCAGCGCCAGTCGTCGCGGTCGAACGCCTTGATCCCCATCCGGTCATCCTGGCAGCGATCGCGCGGCCGACAAGGCCTGTTGGGCGTAGCCGCGGCCGAACAGCACGGCGTGCACGAGCACCGGGAACAGCTGGTGCAGCGGCACCCGTTCGCGCCACCCGTCGGCCAGCGGCGCGGCCTCGTCGTAGGCGGCGAGCACGCGGTCCAGGTGGGGGCAGCCGAACAGGGCGAGCATGGCCAGGTCGCTCTCCCGGTGGCCGCCGTGGGCGGCCGGGTCGATCAGCCAGGCGCGGCCGTCGGCGGCCCAGTGCACGTTGCCGTTCCACAGGTCGCCGTGCAGGCGGGCGGGCGGTTCGTCCGGAGCCTCGACCCGCACGCCCTCGATGGTCCGGGCCTCGGCGGCGGTCAACGCGCCCGCGTCCACCGCGA
The DNA here is from genome assembly GCF_040295345.1 of Actinosynnema sp. NPDC002837. Classification (NCBI taxonomy): domain Bacteria; kingdom Bacillati; phylum Actinomycetota; class Actinomycetes; order Pseudonocardiales; family Pseudonocardiaceae; genus Actinosynnema; species Actinosynnema sp. NPDC002837. The sequence goes on along the minus strand of NZ_JBEOVG010000010.1, from coordinate 26,836 downwards.
GCCGGGCGTAGCGGGCGATCCGGTGCTCGGCGAACCACTCGGCCCAGTCGTCGGACGGGACGTTGCGCATCGGCGCGAGGCCGATCGACGCCTCGGTCGGCCCGCCGGGCGGCGGCGCCCCGAACGCCGGGGCTCCGGTCGCGTGCAGCGCGGCGAGACGGCGGCCGAACTCCTCGGCGGCCGCGGGCGACGGCAGGCCGCGTGCCACCTGGTCCATCACCAGCCACTGCCCGCCGTGGCCGCGCACCCGCGGCACCGGCGGGCCCTCGGGCTCGGCCAGCCACTCCAGTGAAGCGGCCTCCGCCAGCAGGGCGTCCGGCTCGTCGTGCCGCTTCACGACCACCAGGTCGCCGTCGGCGAGGTCGACCTCCCACACGGTCCCGCCGAGCCGCCGGACCCCGGTGGCCGGCACCCCGGTCAGCTCCGCCGCCGCCTCCGCCGGTGTCACAGGCGTTCGCGCACCCACGTCAGCAGGCCCGGGACCGCGGCCTCCACCATCTCCACCACGCGGTCGAAGCCCGCCTTGTCGCCGTAGTACGGGTCGGGCACGTCCACGCCGTCCGCGTCGGGGTCGAACGAGCGCAGCAGCCGGACCCGCTCCGGGTCGCCGACCAGCCGCCGCAGCGCCCGCGCGTGCCCGCTGTCCAACGCCACCAGCAGGTCCGCGTCGAGGTGGTTGTCGTCGACCTGGGCGGCGCTGTGCTCGGTCGGGTAGCCGTTGTCGGCCAACGACTTCGCCGCCCGGGGGTCGGCCGGGTCGCCGACGTGCCACCCGCCGGTGCCCGCGCTGGTCACCTCCACAAGATCACCCAGGCCGGCCCGGCGCAGGTGCTCGCGGAATATGATCGCGGCCACGGGGGAACGGCAGATGTTGCCGGTGCAGATGAACGAGACGGTCAGCGTCACGGCAGGGGAGTCTGCCAGGTGGAGCGCTCCGCGACCGCTCGCTTTGGGGGTCTTGGGCATGTCCGGGGTCGTGGTCGGTGTCGTCGTGGTGCTCGTGGTCCTGGCGACCGCCGGGGCGGTGGTGGCGGTGCGCCGCCGGTCGTGGCCGGAGACGCCCGCGTTCGCCCGACCACGGCCCGTGACCTCGCCCGGCGGACCGGCGCCCGACCCGAACGCCGGATTCTTCACCCACCGCCGATTCGGGTTCCGGAAAAGGCATTTCTTCGTCGGCACGGGATGTCCTCCGGTGCTGGTCGCCGATTTTTCGTCACTCGACGTGTTGCGTCGGGAACAGCCCGTGCGCATTGCCCGGTACGGCATTCGGGTGTGGTGGTGGTTCGAGGAGGATTTCTACCGGGAAGCGGTCGGCCTGGGTGCCGACGACGTGCGAGCATGGGTGCGTGAGCGGGAACGGAGGCGGCTGGCCCGGCAGGACCGGGCCCGGCTGCTGTCAGCGGTGGAAGAGAGTCTGCGAAAGCGTGATAACGAGTAACGGGTCGACCCGCGATTCCGACGCCAAAGGCGTGGGGAATGTGTCGGGAAGGAAAGTCGATGACTCGCACATGCGTGCTGCGGCGGGTTCGTCCGTCCTATTCGGAACGGGCGTCGCACTCGAGGACCGCGTCGTCCGGCCGGTGGCCGCGGCCGACGCCGCGAGAGGCAGGCTCCCGGTGGTGAGCGAGCCGGTGCGGTGCCCCGGCGGCCGGCCCGAGGTGCCCTCGCTCGTCCACCTGGTGCTCAGCCTCGCCGTGCTCTGCTTCGCGGTCGCCATCTCGGTGCTCTGAGCGCGGCGTTCGGCGGCGGTCGGGCGGCGGTCTCAGCGGGCTCTCAGGCGCCGCGAGCGACGATCACCGTGTGTCCACAGTGCAGTCGAACGAAGCGCAGTCGACCATGCCGACCATGCCGGCGCTCGCCCGGGCGCTGCCGAGGGTCGAGGACGAGATCCGGGCCTTGGCGACGTCGTCGTCCCTGCCGATCGTCAACACCTTCTCCGGCCGCATCACCGCGGCCGGCGGCAAGCGGTTGCGCTCGGTGCTGGTCCTGGCCGGGTCGCTGGCCGTGTCCGGTCGCATCACCGACAAGGCGGTCACCGCCGCCGCCTGCGTCGAGCTGCTGCACGCCGGCTCGCTGGTGCACGACGACCTGATGGACAACGCCGAGGAACGGCGCGGCGTGCGCACGGTCAACGCGGACTGGGGCACGGGCCCCGCCGTGCTGGTCGGCGACTTCATGCTGGCCCGCGCCAGCCAGGCCGCGCTCGACCGGATCTCGCCGTTCGCCGCGAGCAGGCTCGCCCAGGCCGTGACGGACCTGGTCGAGGGCCAGGTGCTGGAGGTCGTCGACCTCTACGACGCGCACCGCAGCCCGGAGAACGCCCTGCGGTCCATCGAGCTGAAGACGGGCGCGTTGTTCGAGGTCGGCTGCGTGCTGGCCGCGCACTGCGCCGACGCCGACGAGGCGACCACCGACGCGATGGCCCGCTTCGGCGCGCTGTTCGGGCTGATGTTCCAGGTCCTCGACGACCTGCTGGACCTGGCGTCCACCTCGCAGCGGCTCGGCAAGCCGGTCGGCAACGACCTCCGCCAGGGCGTCTACACGTTCCCGCTGCTGCGCGCGTTGACCGAGGACCAGCGCGCCCTGCTCGCGCGCCGCGGCCGTGAGCTGACCGACGCGGAGCTGACCGGGCTGCTGGCGCAGCTGCGGCAGACGAGCCTGGTGGCCGACACCCTCGCGCACTGCACGTCGCTGGCCGGGCAGGCGGTGCGCGCGCTGCCGGACCTGCCCGAGTCCGAGGCCCTCGGCATCCTGCGCGAGCTGCCGGGCGCCTACCTGGACTGGGCCGCCTCCCAGATCGGGTGACGGCGCTGATCGCCTAGACTCGCGGCGATGACCAGCCAGGATTCCGGCCGGGCGCTGCTGCGCCACCACGGGGACGTCGACGCCGCACCCGGGCTCGCGGACTTCGCGGTGAACGTGCGGACGCCCGCGCCGCCCGCGTGGCTGCGCGACCGGCTGGTCGCCGCGCTCGACGGCCTCGGCGCCTACCCGGCCGCCGCCGCCGACGAACGCGCCCGCGCCGCCGTCGCCGCGCGGCACGGGCGCACGCCGGACGAGGTGCTGATCCTCAACGGCGCCGCCGAGGGCTTCGCGCTGCTGCCGAACCTGCACCCCGGCCTGGCCGCCGTGGTCCACCCGTCGTTCACCGAGCCCGAGGTGGCGTTGCGCGACGCGGGCGTGCCCGTGCAGCGGGTGCAGCTGTGGCCCGAGGACGGCTACGGGCTGCGCGCCGACCTCGTGCCCGACGAGGCCGACCTGGTGGTGCTGGGCAACCCGACCAACCCGACGTCCGTGCTGCACCCGGCGGAGGTCGTGGCGTCGCTGAGCAGGCCCGGCCGGGTGCTGGTGGTGGACGAGGCGTTCGCCGACGCCGTGCCCGGCGAGCCCGAGTCGCTGGCCGGTCGCGCCGACGTGCCCGGGCTGCTGGTGCTGCGCAGCCTGACGAAGACCTGGGGCCTGGCGGGCCTGCGCGCGGGCTACCTGCTCGGCGCGCCGGACCTGCTGGCCCGGCTCGCGCTGCCCCGACCGCAGTGGCCGGTGGGCAGCCTGGTGCTGGAGGCCGTCACGGCGTGCTGCGAGCCGTCGGCCGTGGCGGAGGCCGAGGCGCTGGCGCGGGAGGCCCGGGAGCACACCGCGCACGCCGTCGCGCTGCTCGGCGACCTGGTGGTCGTGCCGCCGGACGCGCCGTTCGTGCTGCTGCGCGTGCCGCACGGGCCGCGGGTGCGGGAGGGGTTGCGGGACAAGGGGATCGCGGTGCGGCGCGGCGACACGTTCCCCGGCCTGACCGCCGACCACCTCCGGGTGGCGGTCCGCGCGCCCGAGGAGTTCGCCCTGCTGGCGGACGCGCTGCGAGTCGTGCTGGAGGAGCTGTGACCACGCTCGGGGACGTGCTGGACGTCCTGGAGGCCGCCTACCCGCCCGCGACCGCCGAGTCGTGGGACGCCGTCGGCCTCGTCTGCGGCGACCGCGCCGAACCCGTGTCGAGGGCGCTGTTCTGCGTCGACCCGGTCGAGTCCACTGTGGACGAGGCGCTGGCCGCGGGCGCGCAGCTGATCGTGGCGCACCACCCGCTGATGCTGCGCGGCGTCACCGGCGTGCCGGCCGACGACCCGAAGGGCGGGCTGGTCCACCGGCTCATCCGCGCCGGCGTCGCCCTCTACACCGCGCACACGAACGCCGACGTGGCCAACCCCGGCGTCTCCGACGCCCTCGCCGAGGCCCTCGGGCTGCGCGTCACCGGCCCGCTGGAGCCGGCAGACGCCGACCCCGCCACCGGCATCGGCCGGATCGGCGAGCTCGACCGGCCCGAACCGCTGCGCGACTTCGCCCGGCGCGTCGCCGAAGCCCTGCCCGCGACGGCGTGGGGCGTGCGCGCGGCCGGCGACCCGGACCGGCCGATCCGGCGGGTCGCGGTGTGCGGCGGCGCGGGCGACAGCTACCTGGCCGCGGCGGCGCGCGCGGGCGTGGACGCCTACGTCACCGCGGACCTGCGCCACCACCCGGCGGGCGAGCACCTGGCCGCGGGCGGGCCCGCGCTGGTCGACGTGGCGCACTGGGCCAGTGAGCAGCCGTGGTGCGGACAGGCGGCGCACATCGTGCGCGCCGCGTTCGGCGGTACGGTCGAGGTCCTCGTCTCGACCCGCCGGACCGACCCGTGGACCGTGGGCGTGACGAGCCGAACAGGAGGATCTCAGTGAAAGCCGATCCCGCCGTGCAGCGCAGGCTGCTCGACCTCGCGCAGGTCGACGCCGAACTGTCGCGCGTCACCCATCGGCGCCGCACGCTGCCCGAGATCGCGGAGATCGCCGAGGCGGAGAAGCAGTTCCGCGCCAAGCAGGACGCGCTGACCACGATCGAGACGACCCTGGGCGACCTCAACCGCGAGGTCAAGCGGCAGGAGACCGAGATCGACCAGGTCCGGGCCCGCGAGGAGCGCGACCGCAAGCTGCTCCAAGGCGGCTCCGTCGGCGCCAAGCAGCTCACCGACCTGGAGCACGAGCTGGCCACCCTCGGCCGCCGTCGCGGCGCGCTGGAGGACGACCTGCTGGAGCTGATGGAACGCCGCGAGGCCGTCGAGGCCGACATCCAGCACGCCCGCGTCTCGCTGGACAAGGCGCAGGAGGCCCTGTCCGACGCGGCACGTCGTCGCGACAGCGCGCTGGCCGACCTGGAGTCGACCGAGGCCAAGCGCACCGCCGACCGCGGGCTGATGACCGGCCAGTTCCCCGAGCCGCTGCTGGCGCTCTACGACCGGGTGCGCGCGCACAAGGGCATCGGCGCGGCGCTGCTGCAGTCGCGGCGCTGCGGCGCGTGCCGCATCGAACTGGACCGCAACGCGTTCGCCAAGGTCAAGGAGTCGGCGGCGGACGAGGTCATCCAGTGCGACGAGTGCGGCGCGATCATGGTGCGCACCGGGGAATCGGGTCTGTGAGGGTCGTCGTCGAGGCCGACGGCGGCTCGCGCGGCAACCCCGGGCCCGCCGGGTACGGGGCCGTCGTGCTCGACGAGTCGGGCGCGGTGCTGGCCGAGCGGTCGGCGGGCCTCGGCGTCGTCACCAACAACGTGGCCGAGTACCAGGGGCTCATCGCGGGCCTGCGGGCGGCGGCCGAGCTCGGCGCGTCCGAGGTGGCCGTGCGGATGGACTCCAAGCTCGTGGTCGAGCAGATGTCCGGCCGCTGGAAGGTCAAGCACCCGTCGATGCAGCCGCTGGTCGCGCAGGCCCGCGAGGTGGCGCGGGCGTTCGACCGGGTGAGCTACGAGTGGATCCCGCGCGAGCGCAACCAGCGCGCCGACCGGCTGGCGAACCGGGCGATGGACGAGCAGTCGGGAGTGGCCCGGAAGGCGCGGCCGGAGGAACCCGAGCCCCAGCAGCCCGAGCCCCAGCAGCCCGAGCCCCAGCAGCCCGAGCCCCAGCAGCCCGAGCCCCAGCAGCCCGAGCCCCAGCAGCCCGAGCCGCGGCGGCCGGACGCGGCGGCGACCCAGTCACCGGTGTCGTGGACCGGCGCGGTCGGCGAGCCGACCCGGCTGTACCTGCTGCGGCACGGGCAGACCGAGCTGTCGGTGGCCCGCCGCTACTCCGGGCGCGGCAACCCGCCGCTGACCGAGGTCGGGCGTGGGCAGGCCGAGGCCGCCGCGCGCCGGCTGGCCAAGGTCGAGGGCCTGACCGCGATCGTGTCGTCGCCGTTGGGGCGGGCGCGGGAGACGGCGCTGGCCGTGGCGACGGCCACCGGCGCCGAGCTGTCGTGGGACGACGACCTGATCGAGACCGACTTCGGCGCGTGGGAGGGGCTGACCTTCACCGAGGCCGCCGAACGCGACCCCGACGTGCACCGGCGCTGGCTCGGCGACCCGTCCGTGCCCGCGCCCGGCGGCGAGAGCTTCGACCAGGTGCACCACCGGGTCCGGCGGGCGCGCAACGCCGTCGTGTCCCGCTTCGGCGGCGCGAACGTCGTCGTGGTCAGCCACGTCACGCCGATCAAGTCGCTGCTGCGGATGGCGCTGGACGTCGGCCCGTCGCTGCTGTTCCGGCTGCACCTGGACCTCGCGTCGCTGTCGGTGGTCGAGTTCTACCCCGACGGCCACGCCTCCGTGCGGCTGGTCAACGACACGTCGCACCTCGGCTAGCCGGCGGGGCGCAGCCGGGCGCGTCCGTCGCGCCGGGACCGGGCGTCCTCGACGGCCGAGGTGAACCGGTCCACCGCGTCGCGAATCGCTTCGGCGGCTTTCGGCGCGATGGTCCCGTCGGCGATGTCCGGGTCGAGCACGAATTCGCCGCGCAGCACCGAATCGGCGCCTTTGCCGGCGAGCAGCGGGTTCAGCGCGTAGTCCATCGCGACCAGGAATCCCTGGCTGCCGCCGGTCGCCAGGGGCAGGATCACCCGCCCCCGCAACGCTTTCTTCGGCAACAGGTCGACCAGCGCTTTCACGAGTCCGCTGTAAGCCGCTCGGTAGACCGGGCTGGCCACCACGATGCCGTCCGCGTGCAGCACCGCGGCGACCGCGTCACCGATCTCCGGGTCCCTCAGGTCCTCGGTGAGCAGCGGCAACGTCGGCAGTTGGCGCACGTGCAGGGTGCGCACCGCGTACCCGGCCGCGCGCAGGAGCCCTTCGACGTGCGTGACGACGACGCCGGTCCGGGATGTCGGCGACGGACCGCCGGAAATCATCAGAATGGAGGACATGGATCGCTGACACCTTTCGGAAAAAGGCTCGGAGTGCGAGGTAAAAGGTCAGCGACAACAGATCGCGGCGGCGGTGCGGCCGAAGTCGACGTGCCGGCGGCGGGTGAGTGCCCCGATTCCTGCCATGGTTGCGAGTAGAGCAGCACGCCCACAACCCGACAAGGTTTCCCGCCCTGGTTCCACAGCCTGGGAAGCCGCCGGTATCCTGGTGGCGCGGATGAGTCGGCAGGGCGGCCGCGTCGACGGGTCCCCGGATCCGTCGCCGAGGAAAGTCCGGACTCCACAGGGCAGGGTGGTTGTCAACGGCAACCAGGGGCGACCCTCGGGACAGTGCCACAGAGAACAGACCGCCCCGGCGCGAGTCGGGGTAAGGGTGAAACGGTGGTGTAAGAGACCACCAGCGCTCCCGGTGACGGGAGCGGCTAGGTAAACCCCACCCGGAGCAAGGCCAAGAGGGTGCCCCAGGGCACCTGCGCAGGCGTTCGAGGGCTGCCCGCCCGATGCCTGCGGGTAGGCCGCACGAGCCTGTCGGCAACGGCAGGCCGAGATGGATGGCCGCCGAACGGGACCGCCGCGAGGCGCCCGGGAACAGAATCCGGCTTACATGCCGGCTCATCCGCCCCTTTCCGCCCGTTCGGGCGCACCGATTGGTCCTCACCGGACCGCAAATCCTATGCGCCCGCCTATACATCCCTTGCGTGCCACGGGCGTTACACAAATGACGCCGTTCGAGTGGTTGTCGGTATCAACGCCGGCCGGCGCGCTTCCTCCCCGCAGACCACGGGCCCTGCCCCGCGGTACCACGAGGAGGGAAAGCACATGTCCACCAACGCGAGGCGAGCCGGCACCTGGCTCGCGCTCACCGGGCTGATGGGCGCGGCGGCGATCACGGGGAGCACCGCCACCGCGGCCGCCGCCGAACTGCCGGTGTACGCCGTCCGGTCCACCGGGCTCACCCAGGACCAGGCCGCCGCCCTGCAGCGCGCGTTCGGCCTCAAGGACGTCCAGCTCGCCGGGGACGGCTCGGTGGCGTTCGCCGACGAGTCGACCTACCTGCGCGTGCCCGGTCTCGACCTGGGCGCGGGCAAGCCGGACGAGGAAGGCGGCGAGACCACCCGGACGGCGCTCGACGTCGAGTCCCTGAGACGCCTGCGCGCCATCCCCGTCGAGGACGCCACCAAGCGCGCCCTCGAATCCCTGCGCGGGGCGGGGCTGCTGCCCGCCAACGGCACCCCGACCGCCGGCCAGACGACGTTCGAGGTCGTCGACGCCAACCAGAAGGCCGTCGTCACCGCGCCGCTGGACACCGCGGTGTCGTTCGCCTTCACCCTCGACGGCGTGCCGCTGGAGGGTCCGGGCGCGAAGCTGCGGATCGCGTTCGACGGCCAGGGGGCCGTCGCGGGCCTCACCCACGCCACCCGCGAGGTGGTGAAGGTCGGCAGCGTGCCGGTGCTGACCCTGGACGAGGGGCGCGAGCGGTGCGCCAAGGTGTTCGGCCAGAGCGTGCGGCCGACCGGCGTGTCCTACGTGTACGAGGCGCCGCCGCTGGCCGAGAAGGTCGAGAAGCTGGAGCCCGGGTTGCGGTGCGACGGCGTGAACTCCGACGGCGCGGCCGTGCAGTCGGTGATCGTCGGCGCGGCCGTGGACGCGCGGCTGCCGGAGCCCGGCCCGGTGGACCCGCCGCGCGAGGAGGGCGCGTTCACCCCGCAGTGGACGTGGCGGGTCGACGTCGGCAGCGAGGGCACCGGCCCGTGCTCCGGCCTGCCGTGGACGGCGAACAACCTCACCGCGTTCAACAACCGGTTCACCGCCGCCGGCGTGCCGGTGCAGTTCAGCTGGGTCAACCACAACGCGTGGGAGCGGGACTTCAAGGACCCGGTGTTCCCCGGCGGCCAGGACCACCTCTACGCCGACGACGTCGACCTGACCTACTGGCAGGGCCACGGCTCGCCCAACGGCTTCTCCTTCGCCGGGTGCAGCAGCAACACCGACACGTTCCTGTCCAAGGACGAGGCGCGCTGGGGCAACAAGGACGTCGAGTGGATGAGCCTGTTCACCTGCTCGATCCTGCAGAGCTCGGCCGGCGGGCAGAGCTGGGCGGCGCGCTGGGGCCAGGCGTTCCGGGGGCTGCACCAGATCAACAGCTTCGACACCGTCTCCTACCACAGCGCCGTGCACGGCGGGAAGTTCGCGAACTACCTGGTGCGGACGCCGTTCCTGTGGTGGAACCGGCCGATGAAGGTCCGCGACGCGTGGGCGCAGGCGTCGATCGACACCCAGCCCGCGTCGGTGCGGTGGGCGACCATGGGCGCGATCGGCGGCGGCGCGGTGGCCAACTTCAACGACTACTTCTGGAACAGGGGGCCGGTCGGCCCGGACACCCTGCCGACGTCCGGCTACTGGCGCATCTCCGGCATGAGCTGACGGATGGGCGGACGGGGTCCCTTCCTCACCTGGGGGTGGGAAGGGGCCCCGTCCCGCGTCGGCGTTCCCGTCGGCCGGGTCAGGCGCGGCGGGCCGGGCGGCCGGGCGGCATGCGGAACACCGGGCGGAACGCCGCGCCGCCGTTGTAGCGGCGCTCCAGCTCGGCCACGTACGCCTCGACGGCCGGGTTCACGATGTCGGCCAGGCTGCGCACGCCGGCCTCGGCCTCGTACGCCGCCAGGTAGGTCGCCGCCGCCCGCGCCCGCTCCAGCACGTCCTGGTCGAAGTTGACCGTCCGCTGCACCCGCCGCCCGGTTTGCCGGTCCCCACCGGTAACCTGATCATCGTCCGAGACGGCCACGGAGACGGTGATTTCGTTCACTCCGCCGGCTGGTTCGGGCGCGGCCTCGGGCGGCTGGGTCATCGGCGAGCCTCCTCGGCGTCGTCACTCCGGCCTGCGGACCGTTCGGGTGCCCGCCGCTGCGCCGGACGGGGGATTCGTCGTGGCCGGCGGGAAGTGGGCTGATGGTCTTGCACACTGTGCGTGACCAGGGGCTTCGCAGGCGGGTGAACTATCTCAGCAATCGGGAGAATCCCGGGACGTCGGTTCTCCACCGGCTCCCCCCGATCCATGATGTCCGTGGTCAGATTAGACGTAATCGACTACCAGGGGAACGGTTATTGATCTACGCACCGCTGATCGCCAGATACACCTGGTGACGAAGACGTGTTCTACTCGATAGCGCACCAACCGGACGGGCACCCCTCGGCCCGCCCGGCGAAGTCCTGCGTACTCAGGAGTACGAGATGACCGCCATGACCCTGGTAACACTCGCCCAGCAGCCGCCCGCTTTGGGCACAGGCGGGGTGCGCCAGTGGATCCTCGACAACCTGGTCCCCCTCCTCTTGCTGACCGTCGCGGTCCTGCTGCTCTGGCTCGGCGGCGGCAAGGGTGACAACGCCGGGGTCATGCGCCGCCTTGGCGGCGTCATCATCGCGTTGGCGATCATCGGCCTGGCCGTCACCACGAACGCGGGCGCCAACATCGGCCAGTGGATCGCCGGCCTGTTCACCGGCGGGTGACCCTTGCGGGTACGCACTGACGACGAGGTCTACCGGGTCGACGCCGTCTGGCTCGGCCCGCCCAAAGCAACCTTCCCGTGGCGTGCGCGGTACGTCGCGTGGGGTGTCGGCATCGTGGTCTTCCTGCTGGTGACGGCTGTCCAGCGGCAGGTCGGCTTCGGTTTCGACGTCATCAACACCGGCTGGGGCTTCGTGATCACGGTCGCCCTGACCAGGTTCATCTGCGCGCGGATCAGCCACGAGCGCCCGCTGTCGTCAGTGGTGGCGATGTGGGTGCGCGAGCTGACCGCGCCGCGGGAGACCACGGCGGGCCGGGGCGGCGCGGCCAGCGCCGCGCGGATCCGGGTCAACGCGCACCGCCCGCGCAAACGTCCCAAGAAGGGTGCGAAACGCGCGAGCGCCGTCACCCGATCCCAGCACCGCACGCAGCAAGACCGCCGTCAGAAGGAGGTGCGCGGTGTTCGGACGCCGGCGTGACCGTGACCGACGATCCGCTGCGCACGTGGCCCAGCACGCGGCTGCGGCGCGCGACGACCGCAAGGTCTACAGCAAGCGCGGTCGCCGCCTGCCGGGCGAGCAGGCCGTGCCGAGCTACACCCCGTCCATCGCGGCCCGCAGCATCGACGGCCACCTGCTGCGCACCGGCCAGGAGGTCTACGCCTGGTACCGGCTCGCGCCGCAGCGCTGGTCGTTCCGGTCGGACTCGCAGCGCCAGGACCTGATCGCGGCGATCGCGGGCCAGTACGCCGAGCTGCAGGGCCGCTGGATGCACCTGCGCGTGACGAACCGGCCGTACCCGATCCGGATGTGGGCCGAGGCGCACGTGCACAACGCCGTGCGGCGGCTGCCGGACACGCCCGGCACGCTGAGCTTCGACGACTACATGGTCGGCGAGCAGCAGCAGCTGATGGGCCGGTCGATGGCCGAGAAGGAGGTCTACCTCGGCGTCCAGGTGCAGACCCGCAATATGATGGACCGCGCGGTCGAGCGCGCCGCGCCCGTGCTGCGCAAGGTCTTCCCGGACGCGGTGGACGCCGAGCTGGTCGCGATCGAGTCCGAGATCGACCACCTCGACCAGGTGATCGGCTCCGCCGGCCTGGAGGGCAGGCCGGCCACGGCCGAGGAGATGGCCTGGCTGATGCACCGGTCGTGCTCGCTGGGCCTGCCCGCGCCGCGCAACCTGCCCGCCGTGCCCGGCGCGCCGTGGGAGCCGGAGGACCTGGCGTCGTTCACCGACGCGGCGGACTTCCACCAGGAGCCGTACTCGCCGACGGTCACCGTGCGCGGTCGCACGGGGTCGAACGCGGGCATCAAGCGGCACGTCGCCGTGCTCACCGTCGGCCTGATGCACGGTCTGCAGATCCCCGAGCAGGACGACCCGTGGGTGCAGCGCTCGGACCGGCTGCCCGCGGCCGTCGAGTGGTCGGCGCGGATCTACGTGCGGCGGCCCGAAGAGGTCTCCGGCGAGTTGCAGCGGCAGATGAGCAAGGTGCGCTCGCAGGTGCGCCACTACACCGACGAGCACGAGCTGGACCCGCCGCAGTCGCTGGCCCGCCAGGCGTCCCGGGTGCTGGAGATCGACGACGAGATGACGTCGGGCTTCACCGCGCTGGGCACGCGGGTGCGCAGCTGGTGGCGGCTCGCGGTGTCCGGGCCGACCGAGCGCGAGGCGCTGCGGCTGGCGCAGGGCCTGCTCGACCTCTACAAGCCGAAGGTGGCCATCGAGCACCCCGAGGCTCAGTACGCGATCGCGCGGGAGTTCATCCCGGGCGAGCCGCTGTCCTCGTCGGCCTACCTGCGCCGCGGCTCGGTGCTGTGGGCGGCCTCCGCCGTCCCCACCGCCACGGCCGAGGTGGGCGACCGCCGCGGCATCCTCCTGGGCGAGACGGTGACCGCGACCCGCCGCCCGGTGGCGTGGGACCCGTGGATGGCGCAGGAGCTGCGGGACTCGTCCGGCCTGACCGCGATGGTCGCCGGGCTGGGCGCGGGCAAGTCGTTCCTCGGCGGCGGCATCGTCTACAAGACGTTGCGCGCCGGGGCGCACTGGACGCTGCTGGACCCGTCCGGGCCGCTGGCGGCGCTGTGCGAGCTGCCCGAGCTCAAGCCGTACGCCCGGCCGATCAACCTGCTCAACGCGCAGGCGGGCATCCTCAACCCGTACCGGGTGGTGGCCGAGCCGCAGCTCGACCACTTCCTGGACGAGGAGGACCCGGAACGGGCGTGGCGGCGTGAACGCGCGCTGGCCGCGGCCACCCGCCGTCGGCTGGTGCTGGACGTGCTGTCCGGCCTGCTGCCGTACGAGGTGTCGCGGCTGCCGCAGACCCGGATCGTGCTGCTGCGCGCGGTCCGCACGGTCGGCGGCCGGCCCGACGCGCACCCCGGCATGGTGTTCGAGGCGCTGCGGCGTGACGCGAGCGAGCACCACGAGCACGCGGTCGTGGTCGCCGACTTCCTCGACGAGATGCGGGAGCGCATGTCGCTGCTCATCCCCGAGCAGGACCTGGACCCGTACAACGAGGCGCGTGACGACCGGCTGACCGTGCTGACCATGGCGGGGTTGAACCTGCCGAAGGACGGCGTCGGCCGCGAGCACTGGACGGACGCGGAAGCGCTCGGCGTGGAGATGCTGAACCTCGCCGCGTGGCTGACCCAGCGCTCGATCTACGAGCGGCCGAAGGACCTGCGCAAGGGCGTCTGGATCGACGAGGCGTTCTTCCTGTCGGAGGTGCCGACGGGTCGCGTGCTGATGAACCGGTTCGCGCGCGACTCCCGCAAGTGGAACGTCCGCGTGCTGCTGTCGTCGCAGATCCCGGCGGACTTCCTGAAGATCCAGGGCTTCGTGACGCTGCTCGACTCGGTGTTCGTCGGCCGGTTGGACGACGACCAGGCCCAGTCCGACGCGTTGCGGCTGCTCAAGGTGCCGATCGGGGCGGGCTACGAGCAGGTGGTGGCGTCACTGGGCCGTCGTCCCGGCGGCGTGCGCACCAACCTCGAACGCGACCGCGCGCCGCGGCAGTTCATCTTCGGCGACGGCGCGGGCGGCGTGGAGCGGATCCGCATCGACTTCTCCGGGCCGCACCTGGAGCACCTGCGCAACTCCCTCGACACCACCCCGGACGCCATGCGCGAGGGCTCGGAGTCGACCGAGGTGGAGGTCTCCTCCCCGCCGCAGGACCCGTTCGCGTATGCGGAGCAGTACACCGACGAGTACGACGACGAGCTGGCCGCCGACCTGGAAGTCGGCCTGACCGACGAGCTGGTCGACTCGGCGCACGGCGAGGGAGGAAACCGCCGACCGGGCCGGGAAGGCGTCGCATGAGCACTCTTCTGCTGGTGGCGCTGGTCGCCGTCGCGCTCTACGCGCGACGGCGTTTCAGACACGCTCAAGAGCACGCCGAGGCGCACGGCCGACCGGCGCGCGCCCGGTGGCGTGCGATGGCCGTGGTGGTCGCGATCGTCGGCCTCCAGGTGGTCATCGGCGCCACGCCCGCCAGCGCCGCGCCCTGCGGCGAGGCGCCCAACCCCGAGCGGCCCGGCTCGGGCATGGTCGGCGCGATCGACCCGCCGATCGGCAACGGCCTGCCGGAGACGCCGTACCTGAACCACGGGTACGCCGGCATGGTCTGGCACACCTACCAGGAGAAGTGCCTGGTGCCCAACGCCAGCCCGGTGCTGGACACCTGGATGGGCAACGAGCTGTTCAACATCGGCAAGAACATCGTCGGCGCGACGAACGCCCTGCACTACACGGTCGTCGGCCAGGGCCTGCTGCAACCGCTGGACGAGGCGGTGAAGACGGGCGTCCAGAAGGTCTACGACAACGTCTACCTGCGCTGGTTCGGCCTGGTCGCGCTGATCCTGGCGGTGTTGATGTTCCGCCAGATCTGGCAGGGCGACCTGGCCTCGATCAGCAAGCGCGGGCTGTGGGCGCTGGCCGCGATGTGGCTGGCGACCTCGACCCTGGCGCTGCCGCAGTTCTACAACCTGCTCGACAGCACCCTGGTCACCAAGACCTCGGAGATCCAAGCCGGCTTCATCGACGTGGACGCGAACCAGGACACCCTGGACAAGCTCCCGTCGGACCTGCACCAGACCGTGGTCTACCAGAGCTGGCTGCGCGGCGAGTTCGGCACGCCCGACGCGCCGCAGGCCAGGGACTTCGGCTCCCGGCTGCTGGCCGCGCAGTCCTGGACCGTGCAGGAGCTCGCCGACCACAAGGACGGCGACCAGGCCGCGCTCGACGCCAAGAAGGCCGAGTACAAGAACATCTACGCGCAGCTCGGCCCGACCAAGGGCTACTTCAGCGGCGAGGACGGCGGCCGCACGGGCGCCGGGTTCCTGTCGTTGCTGCAGGCCGTCGCGTTCTCGCTGTTCCAGCTCTTCGCGAAGGCCGCCGTGCTGCTGGCCCAGCTGCTGCTGCGGGTGCTCACGCTGGCGGGCCCGCTCATCGGCCTCGTCGCGCTGATCCACCACGACCTGCTGCGCAAGGTCGCCCGCGCGGCCGCCGTGACCGTGTTCAACGTGCTGGTGCTGGCGGTGCTGGCGGGCACGCACGCGCTGCTGCTCCAGGCGATCTTCAACGCCACCGGGCTGACGCTGCTGACCAAGGCGCTGCTGGGCCTGATGCTGACCCTGGTCTGCTTCATGGTCGGCAAACCGCTGCGCCGGATGTGGCAGATGGTGGAGATGTCGGTCGGCTCGGCCAGCAACGCGCTGCCGATGCGCGGCGGCGTGCTGTCGCGGCTGCGCAAGAAGAAGGAAGGCCCCTCCCCGCAGGAGGAGTTCTGGGACACCGTGCGCGACGCGGACCCGGACGGGCCCGAGGTGCCGCAGCGCGACCGGCGGCGGGTGCGGCCCGAGGCGGCCAACCCCGTGGCCGCCACGGCGCAGCGGTTGGACCGGGCCGGGAACAGCGTCGGCGAGCTCGGCAGCGGCGGGAACGGCGCGCCGGCGTTGCCCGGTGGCGGGTACGCCGGTCCGGCGGCGCTGCCGTCCGGGCGCTCCAGGGTGGTCGACGCGGCGCCCATCGCCGACCGGAACTACGACCGCGTGGACGACGCCGTGCTGGTGCCCTCGCGCGTCAACGGCCGGGTCCTCGACGCGCCGACCGCCGTGCCTGGGCCGCGCCGCGCCGAGACGGAAGTGGTGGCGGGACGGCAGGTCCACGTGATCTACCGGCCGTCACGCGGGCTCGAGGTCAGGGACAGCTGATGCCGATCCGAACCAATCGCGGCCGGGCGGCCGTGTACCGACGCCTGTGGGGCTGGCCCCTGCGCTCGCCGCGCCACCTCGTGGCCTCGATCGTCGGCGTGACGGTCCTGGTCACGACGATCAGCGTGGTCATCCCGAACGCGATCAAGCCGCGCCAGGGCGGCGGCACGGCGGGCACCACGTCCACCGTCGTGACCGGTGGCAGCGGCGGCAACCAGGTCGGCGTGCTGCCGACCGCCACCTCCACCGCGCTGCCGACCAAGGCGCCGAGCCCCACCGCCGCGCCCACCTCGGCCCCGGTGAACCCCAACGCGCAACTGGTCGCCGACATGTGGGTCGACGCGTTCAGCGCGTACCAGCCGGGCAAGACGACCAAGGAGCAGTGGCTGGCCGGGCTCAAGCCGCACACCTCGAACGAGAAGTTCCCCGCGCTGGAGTCGGTCGACCCGGTGAACGTGCCCGCGGTGATCGACGAACCGGTCAAGGCCATCAAGTCGTTCACCGAATCGGCGGAGTTCGAGGCCAAGTTGGAGGACGGCAAGCTGATCGTCACGGTGGCGAAGCTCCCCGAGGGCTGGGTCGTGACCGAGTGGACCAAGGTGGGGTGACCATGCTCAAGATCGGGCTCGTGGTCGTCGCGGTGGTGGCCGTGGTCGCCGTGACCGTGACCAACGGCGTGTCCACCGTGCTCAGCGAGAACACCCCCTCGGAGGAAGCCGCCGGCATCCGCATGGCGAGCTGCAACGCCTCGATCGGCCCGTGGGGCGGCGGCGGCGAGGAGAAGGGCCGCCGGGAGGCGGAACGGCTCACCGACGAGCAGCGCACCACCGTCGCCAACATCATCTCCATCGGCCGCGACCGCAAGCTGCCGCCGCTGGCCTGGCAGATCGCGATCCAGGCGGGCATGACCGAGTCGGGGCTGCGCAGCCTGGACTACGGCGACCGCGACTCGCTCGGCATCTTCCAGATGCGCCCGTCGATGGGCTGGGGCACGCCCCAGCAGGTCACCGACCCCCACTACGCGATCAACAAGTTCTACGACGTGCTGCTCAAGCTGCCGGACTGGGAGGAGCAGCGGCCCGGCGACTCGGCCCAGGACGTGGAGCGGTCGGCGTTCCCCGACCGGTACCACAACTGGGAGGCCATGGCCGCCTTCCTGATCAGCAAGGAAGGCGACGTCAGCGACCCGGCCGGGTGCGGTGAGAACGTCGGCGACTTCCTGCTCGCGTCGAACGCGGCCGGCACCGCCATCGAGTTCACGAAGCAGCAGCTCGGCGAGCCGTACCTGTGGGGCGGCAACGGCCCGGACGCCTGGGACTGCTCCGGCATCCTGGTCAAGGCGTTCGCGGCGGCGGGCGTGAAGATCCCGCGGGTGGCGAACGACCAGTACATGGCAGGCGGTGCCTACCTGCCCGTGCGGGAGGCCAAGGCGGGCGACCTGATCTTCTGGGCGACCAACCCCGCGAACCCGGTCACCGTCCACCACGTGGCGATGTACCTGGGCAACGACGAGTACATCCACGCGCCGCAGACCGGTGACGTGGTCAAGATCAGCAAGGTGAACTGGGACTACCACGAGTTGATGCCACTGGCCGTCCGGCCGGGCGTGTAGGGAGGCACGACGGTGTTCAACCACGAACCCATCCAGCGCCACGCCGGGCCGCCCGCGTCGAGCACGCCGACGCGGGACTACCTCAACACCCGGCCGCCGGGCACCGACCAGTCCTACGCGGTGCTGCCCCGGTCGCTGGTCGAGGCCATGCCGCTGCCGTGGCAGCAGCAGATGGCGCACCTGCTCGCCGACTTCCACCGCACGTACGGGCACCTGAACTGGCCGGTCTACCGGGTGGTGCCGTCCCGGGTGGAACGGCTGGTCGACCTGGACGAGGACCAGCTGGCCGAGGTCGGCGCGATCGTGGAGATCGACTCGGACGGCGAGCTGGTCTACCGGGACCGCAGCGGCGCGCTGATCGCCGACCCGGAGCACAAGACGGTGCTCGTGTCGGTGCTCGACCCCATCCCGGGCGAGTTCGCCAACGCCAACCAGAACACGCCGCCGCGCGGCTTCCCCCAGCCGCCGCCGGTCGTGCCGCAGCCGACGTTCCCGCAATCGGGCCCGGTGCCCGTGCAGGCGCCCCGACCGCCCCAGTGGTGAACATGACATGCGCTCCGGCGCGTGGAAGCCTGGTGGCATGGCTTCTGACCCGAACGCTTGGTACTACTGCCTGACCCACCAGACGGTCGAGCACGGTGTTGGCTGCCGGGGCGGTGACCGCATGGGCCCCTACCCCGACGAGGCCACGGCGCAGCGCGCGCTGGAGCTGGCGCGGGAGCGGACGAAAGCCGAGGACAAGGCCGATAAGGACTGGGGCAAGCGCTGAGGCCGGCTTAGGGTGCACCCCATGGTGGTGATCCGCACCGGCCGAGCGGACCTGGACTTCGGCGGCATCCGGACCGAGTTCGGCCTGCCCGAGGAGTTCCCGGCCGACGCGCTGGCCGAGGCGCAGGCCGCGGTGTCGCGCGACGTCGGCCCGGCCGGCCGCGAGGACGCGACCGACCTGCCGTTCGTGACCATCGACCCGCCCGGCGCGAAGGACCTGGACCAGGCGCTGCTGGTGCAGCGGGTCGGGTCCGGCTTCCGGGTGCACTACGCGATCGCCGACCTGGGCGCGTTCGTGGTGCCCGGCGGCGCGCTGGACGCCGAGGTGCGCAAGCGCGGCCAGACGCTGTACCTGCCCGACGGCAACGTGCCGCTGCACCCGCCCGTGCTGTCGGAGGGCGCGGCGAGCCTGCTGCCCGGCCAGACGCGGCCGTCGGTGCTGTGGACCTTCGAGTGCGGCCCGGACGGCGAGCCGGTCGAGGTGCGGGTGCGCCGGGCGGTGGTGCGCTCGACCGCGCAGTTCGACTACGAGGGCGTGCAGGCGCAGTTCGACGCGGGCACGCCGCACCCGTCGATCGAGGCGCTGCCCGACTTCGGCCGGTTGCGGCGGGAACGCGCGGCCGAGCGCGGGGCGGTGGAGCTGCAACTGCCCGAGCAGGAGATCGTGCCCAACGGTGACGGCGACTGGAAGCTCGCGGTCCGGCCGCGCGCCGACGTCGACTCCTGGAACGCGGAGATCTCGCTGCTCACCGGCATGTCGGCGGCGCGGATCATGATCGAGGCGAAGGTGGGTGTGCTCCGCACGCTGCCCGACGCGGACGACGGCGCGGTGGACGCGCTGCGGCGGTCCGCGCACGCGCTGGGCGTGCCGTGGCCGGACGGTGTGACCCCGTCGCGGCTGCTCGCGGGCCTGGACCCGAGCCGGCCCGAGGCGTTGGCGCTGTTCGTGGACGCGACCCGGCTGCTGCGCGGCGCGGGCTACACGGCGTTCAACGGCGAGGTGCCCGCCGTCTCCACGCACGCCGGCCTGGCCGCGCCGTACGCGCACGTGACCGCGCCGCTGCGCCGGCTGGTGGACCGCTTCGCCACCGAGGTGTGCCTGGCCGTCACGGCGGGTGAGGCCGTGCCCGAGTGGCTCACCAAGGCGCTGCCCCTGCTGCCCGGCCTGATGGGCGGCTCGGACGCGCTGGCGAGCAAGGTCGACCGGGCGTGCCTGGACCAGGTCGAGGCGTGGGTGCTGGCCGACCGGGTGGGCCAGGACTTCGAGGCGGTGGTGCTGAGGGCGGACGGGGGAGGCGCGGACGTCTTCGTCGCCCAACCGCCCGTGATGGGCCGCTGCACGGGCGAGGACCTGCCGGAAGGCGAGCGGATCGCGGTGCGCCTGGTGGAGGCCGACCCCGAGCGCCGGAAGGTCGTCTTCGAACGCCGCTGAACCCGCCCGCCGAACCGCCCGCCCGCCGCGGCCGGACCGGCCGTAGTCACGCGCGCCACCGGCGGGCCCGGTCCGATCACCTGTGGTGTGATGACCCGATGACGGGGTCCTCGCGTGCCCGTTCAGCGCGCTCAGCAGCGCCGATGAGCCCGGCGGTGCGCGGCCGCGTTGCCCGAACGTGCCAAGTCGACCGAAGGCATGGGGGGAGTTGACCGAAGCCGATTCTTTTGCCGTCCCGCTGTGGTCACATACGGCAGTCGGAACAAATGGGGTCGGGGGACCTGGCGGTGGCCGCCATCGCCGGGGCGACCAGGGATGGGGATTGCCATGATCGAGGACGTGGCACAAGGGGCGGTCGCCGTGGCGCCGCCCGCCGACGACATCGCGATCGGTGTCGTGGACCGTCAGTACGAGGACCTCGTCCGCGGGGTGAACCAGCGGTGGGTGGCCGCGCCCGAGCGGGTGGTGGTCGTGACCTCCGCGGAGGACGTCCGGCGGACCGTGCGCGACGCGGTCCGGGACGGCAAGCGGATCACCGTGCGGTCCGGGGGGCACTGCTTCGAGGACTTCGTCTACAACTCCGAGACGCAGGTCGTGATCGACCTGACCGAGCTGGACGAGGTCTACTACGACCGCAGGCACCGGGCCGTCGCCGTCGAGGCCGGGGCCACGATCCTGCGCATGTACGAGACGATGTACAAGAAGTGGGGCGTCACGGTCCCGGCCGGGTTCTGCCCGACCGTCGGCATCGGCGGGTACGTCAGCGGCGGCGGCTGGGGCACGCTGGGCCGCCAGTTCGGCCTCGTCGTGGACCACCTCTACGGCGTCGAGGTCGTCGTGGTGGACGCCTCCGGCAAGGTGCGCATCGTGGTCGCCACCCGCGAGGAGCACGACCCGAACCGCGACCTGTGGTGGGCGCACACCGGCGGTGGCGGCGGCAGCTTCGGCGTCGTCACGCGCTACCTGTTCCGCACGCCGGGCGCGGAGGGCGACGACCCGCGCGCACTGCTGCCTCAGCCGCCGCGCGAGGTCATCCTCGCCGCCGTGGGCTGGTCGTGGGCGAGCATCGACCGGGCCGAGTTCGGCCGGCTGGCGCGCAACTACGCCCAGTGGCACCTGGAGAACTTCGCCCCGGACAACCCGAACCGCGACATCGCCGCGTTCATGGGCCTCAACCACCGCTCCGCCGGGCAGATCGGCCTGATCGCGCAGATCGACGCCGACCGGCCGGACGCCGAGGCGCGGCTGACCGAGTTCTTCCGGTACATGAACGAGGGCATCAACGTCGAGCCGGAGGCCCTCACCGCCTCCGTGGGCGACCTCGGCGCGCTGCCGCAGTTCTTCTTCCAGCGCAGGCTGCCCTGGCTGCAGGCCACCCGGTTCTTCGGCATGACCAACGTCCAGGTGACCGACCCGACGTTCCGGGCCGAGTACAAGTCGACGTTCATGGTCGGCAACTTCCCGGACAGCCAGCTCGACGCCCTGCACGCGCACCTGACCCGGGACGACATCAACAACCCGAACGTCACGGTGCAGCTCACCCCGTACGGCGGTGAGATCTCCGCGGTCGGCCCCGCCGACACCGCCGCGGTCCACCGCGGCGCGGCGTTCAAGATGCTCTACTCCGCGTACTGGACCGACCCGGCCGAGGACGACCGGTACGTCGGCTGGGCGCGGGACATCTACGGCGAGGTGTACGCCGCCACGGGTGGTGCGCCGGTGCCGAACGACGTCACCGACGGCTGCTACGTCAACTACGCCGACATCGACCTGAACGCCCCGGAGTTCAACCGGTCCGGCGTGCCGTGGCACGACCTGTACCACAAGGAGAACTACCCGAGGCTTCAGCAGATCAAGGAGAACTACGACCCGCTCGACGTCTTCCGCCACGGCCAGTCGGTCCGGCTGCCGGGGGCGTAGGGGCGAGCGGCAAGGAGCGTCATGGCATTGCAGATCGGCTACAAGGCGTCCGCCGAGCAGTTCGCACCGCGGGAGCTCATCGAGCTCGCGGTGCGCGCGGAGGAGGTGGGCCTGGACAGCGTGATGGTGTCCGACCACTTCCTGCCGTGGCGGCACAAGGGCGGGCACGCGCCGTTCGCCCTCGCGTGGCTGGCGGCGGTGGGTGAGCGCACGTCCCGGGTGCGGATGGGCACGAGCGTGCTCACCCCGACCTTCCGGTACAACCCGGCGGTGATCGCGCAGGCGTTCGCCACCCTGGGCCTGCTCTACCCGGACCGGGTGATCCTCGGCGTCGGCACGGGCGAGGCCCTCAACGAGATCGCCGTGTCCGGGCGGGAGTGGCCGGAGTTCAAGGAGCGGCTGGGCCGGTTGCGCGAGTCCATCGCGCTGATCCGCGAGCTGTGGACCGAGGACCAGGTGAACTACAAGGGCGAGTACTACACCCTCGTCGACGCGAGCATCTACGACCGGCCCGAGCGACCCGTCCCGATCTACGTGGCGGCGGGCGGTCCGCAGATGGCGAAGTTCACCGGCCGGGTGGCGGACGGCTTCATCTGCACGTCGGGCAAGGGGATGGAGCTGTACTCGGAGAAGCTCCTGCCCTCGCTGGCCGACGGGGCGGAGGCGGCCGGCCGTGATCCGGCGCAGATCGACCGGATGATCGAGATCAAGCTGTCCTACGACCGCGACCCGGCGGCGGCGCTGGAGAACGTCCGCTTCTGGGCGCCGTTGTCCCTCACCGCCGAGCAGAAGCACACCGTGCACAGCGCCGAGGAGATGGAACGGCTCGCCGACGAGCTGCCCATCGAACAGGTGGCGCAGCGGTGGATCGTCGCCTCGAACCCGGACGAGGCGCTGGCCGGCATCAAGCCCTATGTGGACGCGGGCCTCAACCACCTGGTGTTCCACGGCCCGGGCCACGACCAGGAGCGCTTCCTCACGCAGTTCGCCGAGGACGTCGTGCCGCGGTTGCGCGAGCTCGGCTGACGCCCTTCCCGCCGGGCACTTCGGTGCCCGGCGGGAAAGGCAGTTTGGAAGTAGCCCCACGCCTCCGACCAGCGACAGGATGATTCCAACCGAGAGGGCACCCGCGTCGTGCCCGCCGGCTCGGAGCCCCACCTCTGCTGGAGGCCAGCGATGACGATGACCGAAGGGGCAGCCGAGACCGTCGCGGCGCCCAACGACATCAGGCCGATGACCGGTCAGGAATACCTGGACTCGTTGCGCGACGGCCGGGAGGTCTACGCGTACGGGGAACGGGTCACCGACGTCACCACCCACCCCGCGTTCCGCAACAGCGCCCGCTCGATCGCCCAGCTCTACGACGCCATGCACGCGCCGGGAGCCGAAGGCGTCCTGAGCGTCCCGACGGACACGGGCAACGGCGGCTTCACCCACCCGTTCTTCAAGACCCCGTACTCCGTGGACGACCTGGTCCGGTCGCGCGACGCCATCGCCGGCTGGCAGCGGCTGGTCTACGGCTGGATGGGTCGGACCCCCGACTACCAGGCGGCCTACTTCGGCACGTTGGTGGCCAACGCCGACTACTACGGCCCGTTCAAGGACAACGCCCTGCGGTGGTACCGCGACGCCCAGGAACGGGTGCTGTACTTCAACCACGCCCTCGTGCACCCGCCGATCGACCGGAGCAAGCCGGCCGACGAGGTCGCCGACGTGTGCGTGCACGTGGAGAAGGAGACCGACTCCGGGCTGGTCGTGTCCGGCGCGAAGGTCGTGGCGACCGGCTCGGCGCTGACCAACGCCAACTTCGTCGCCCACTACGGGCTTCCGGTCAAGGACAAGAGGTTCGGCCTCGTGTTCACCGTCCCGATGGACGCGCCGGGGCTCAAGCTGATCAGCCGCACGTCCTACGAGATGGCCGCCGGGGCGCTGGGCAGCCCGTTCGACTACCCGCTGTCGAGCCGGTTGGACGAGAACGACGCGATCATGGTGATGGACAAGGTCCTGGTGCCGTGGGAGAACGTCTTCGTCTACGACGCGGAAGCCGCCAACGGCTTCATGAACGTCTCCGGCTTCGCCGAGCGGTTCACCTTCCACGGCTGCACGCGTCTCGCCGTCAAGCTCGACTTCATCGCCGGCTGCGCGATGAAGGCCGTCGAGCTGACCGGCACCTCCGGCTTCCGCGGCGTGCAGGCGCAGATCGGCGAGATCCTGAGCTGGCGCGACCTGTTCTGGGGCATGTCCGACGCGATGGCGAAGTCGCCGGACACCTGGCTCAACGGCATGGTGCAGCCCAACGTCAACTACGGCTTCGCGTACCGGATCTTCATGGGCATGGGCTACCCCAGGGTCAAGGAGATCCTGCAGCAGACCCTCGGCAGCGGCCTCATCTACCTCAACTCCCACGCGAGCGACTGGCGCAACCCCGACGTGCGGCCGTACCTGGACCGGTACCTGCGCGGCTCGGACGGCGTCGAGGCGGTCGACCGGGTGAAGCTGATGAAGCTGCTGTGGGACGCCGTCGGCACCGAGTTCGGCGGGCGGCACGAGCTCTACGAGCGCAACTACTCCGGCGACAACGAGTCGATCCGGGTCCAGACGCTGATGATGTACCAGGCGACCGGCCGCGCCGACCCGCTGAGGGCGTTCGCGGATCGCTGCATGGCCGAGTACGACCTGGACGGCTGGACCCGGCCGGACCTGTTCGACGGCAGCGACCTGCGCCTGACGGGTGGCCTCTGAGGTCGATCGGACGGGCGGTTCTTTTCACCGCCCGCGACGGTCTCTACTGCGACGGTGCGAGTTCCGGATTGGATCGGTGACGCGATGCTGGCATTGGGATTGAGCGGTCATTTCGGCGGAGAGGACTCCGACCTCGTACCCGGACTGCCCGAGTCGTACTCGCACGACGCCGCGGCGTGCCTCGTCGCGGACGGCAAGCTCGTGGCCGCGGTGGAGGAAGAACGCTTCAACCGCATCAAGAAGACCACCAAGTTCCCCGTGAACGCGGTGCGGGCCTGCCTGGAGATCGCGGGCGTCGGGCTCGACGAGGTCGACGTCGTGGGCTACTACTTCGACGAGACGTTCAGCGACAACGCGCTCAACACCTGGTACGCGGCCATCCCGCAGATCCCGGTGCGGTCCGCGCGCCGGCTGATCCAGGACAAGCTCGCCGAGGGCCTCGGGGTGGAGGTGCCCGACGAGCGCGTCCTGTTCACCGGGCACCACTACGCGCACGCGTGGTCGTCCTTCCTGCGGTCCGGGATGGACGAAGCGCTCGTGGCGGTGCTCGACGGCCGCGGCGAGGAGGAGTCGGGCACGATCTTCCGCGCCGACGCCGACGGCATGCACCCGTTGACCACGCACCCCGTGCACGCCTCGCTGGGCCTGTTCTACCAAGAGGCGATCAGCATGGTGCGGTACGGCTTCGGCGACGAGTACAAGGTGATGGGCCTCGCGCCCTACGGGGACGCCAAAAAGTACCGCGAGGTCTTCGACAGCCTCTACACGCTGCACGACGGCGGGCACTACGAGCTGACGCCGGGCACCCCGTGGCTCAACACGGTGGCGTCGCGGTTCCTCGCGGAGGGCTTCGCGCCGCGGCGGGCCGGCGAGCCGGTCACCCAGCAGCACAAGGACTTCGCGGCCGGCGTGCAGCAGATGCTGGAGGACGTCGTCCTCCACGTGCTGCGGCACTGGGCGGAGGTGACCGGGCTGCGCACGTTCTGCTTCGGCGGCGGTGTCGCGCACAACAGCAGCCTCAACGGCCTGCTCCTGCGCTCCGGCCTGTTCGACGAGGTCTTCGTGCACCCGGCGTCGCACGACGGCGGCGCGTCGGAGGGCGCGGCGCTCGCCGTGGCCCTGCAGGCCGGCTGGAACCGCCCCAAGCTGTCCCGCATGCGCACCGCGAGCCTCGGCCCGGACCTCGGTGACCGCGACGTGATCGGCAAGCGCCTGCACGCCTGGCGAGACCAGGTGGAGGTCGAGCACCACGAGGACATCGTGGAGGTCGCGGCGAACCTGATGGCCGAGGGCAACGTGCTGGGCTGGGCGCACGGCCGGTCCGAGTTCGGGCCCCGCGCGCTGGGCAACCGCAGCATCCTCGCCGACGCCCGCCCGGCGGACAACCGCACCCGGATCAACGCGATGGTGAAGAAGCGGGAGGGCTTCCGCCCCTTCGCGCCCGCCGTCACCGCGGAGGCCGCCGACACCTACTTCGACCTCACCGACACCAAGGCGGACCACGACTTCATGTCGTTCGTGGTCTACGTCCACGAGGACCGCCGCGAGGAGCTGGGCGCGGTGACCCACGTCGACGGGAGCGCGCGGGTGCAGGTGGTCGACCCGGAGCACAGCCCGCGGTTCCACCGGCTGATCCAGCGGTTCGGCGAGATCACCGGAACGCCGGTGCTGCTCAACACCTCGTTCAACAACAACGCCGAGCCGATCGTGCAGTCGGTGGACGACGTGGTGACCAGCTACCTGACCACCGACCTGGACTACCTGGTGGTGGAGGACTTCCTGGTGCGCCGCCGCCCCGAGGCCGTGGTGGACGACCTGGTCGTGCGGTTCCGGCCGGTCACCCGGCTGCGCAAGTCGTGGAACCACGTGGTCGGCCCGGACGCCGAGCACGAGATCTACCTCGACTACACCAACGGTCCGCGTTCGACGGTGTCGGCGGAGGTCTTCGCCCTGCTGGGGGCGGTGGACGGTCGCAAGACGCTGGCGGAGCTCGTCGGGGGCGAGGTGCCCGACGAGGTGCGGAAGGTGTTCTACGACCTCTGGCACAGCAGGCTGTTCGAGCTGCTGCCGCGGGAGGACGGCTGACGATGACCGCGTCCGACCTGGATCCCGACCTCCCGCCACCGGTCCACCTGGGCGTGCAGCGGCTGCTCGACACCGTGCGCCAGCAGGCGGAGCTGCCGTGGATCGACGCCGCGGGCCAGTGGGACGACCCGCTGTTCGACGCCTGGGTCAACTGCCTGGAAGCCGCGACGACGGTGGGCCGGGCGTTCTCCGCGCGCAACGCCAGGGACGGCGCGGACGAGCCGGACGCGAAGCTGGTGGACGAGCTGCGCGGCGCGCTGTCGGCGGCCCGGGCGGCGACCGCGTCGATCAGCTTCTCCCTGGTGGACACCACGGACCGGCAGCGCCGGGGCTGAGGCCCTCGCGACACCGCCCGCGTCACCGGCACGACCGGTG